>JAPLFS010000080.1 GCA_026390555.1 Pseudomonadota bacterium | reverse complement strand
CGTATTGGTAGGTGTGTTTGTTGGTGTGTCTGTTGGAGTATTAGTCGGCGTATCAGTCGGTGTGTTAGTTGGCGTGTTGGTCGGTGTATTTGTTGGCGTATTCGTAGGTGTGTTAGTTGGAGTATTAGTTGGTGTGCTAGTCGGCGTATTAGTCGGTGTGTTTGTTGGAGTATTAGTTGGTGTATTGGTCGGTGTATCTGTTGGCGTATTAGTAGGTGTGTTAGTTGGTGTGTCTGTTGGAGTATTAGTCGGCGTATCAGTTGGTGTATTCGTTGGCGTGTTGGTCGGTGTATTTGTTGGCGTATTCGTAGGTGTGTTAGTTGGAGTATTAGTTGGGGTGTTAGTCGGCGTATTAGTCGGTGTGTTTGTTGGAGTATTAGTTGGTGTATTGGTCGGTGTATCTGTTGGCGTATTGGTAGGTGTGTTTGTTGGTGTGTCTGTTGGAGTATTAGTCGGCGTATCAGTCGGTGTGTTAGTTGGCGTGTTGGTCGGTGTATTTGTTGGCGTATTCGTAGGTGTGTTAGTTGGAGTATTAGTTGGTGTGTTGGTCGGTGTATCTGTTGGAGTATTCGTTGGGGTGTTAGTGGGTGTGTTTGTTGGAGTATTAGTAGGTGTATTAGTTGGTGTATTGGTCGGCGTATCAGTTGGTGTATTCGTTGGTGTAGCTGTTGGCGTATTAGTCGGTGTGTTTGTTGGAGTATTAGTAGGTGTATTAGTTGGAGTATTAGTTGGTGTATTGGTCGGTGTATCTGTTATTAGTAGGTGTGTTAGTTGGTGTATCTGTTGGCGTATTAGTTGGCGTTTTAGTAGGTGTAGCGGTTGGCGTATTAGTTGATGTTGGGGTTGCAGTAGGTGTGTTAGTTGGAGTCTGAGTTGGTGTATTAGTTGGCGTATTGGTAGGGGTAGCGGTTGGTGTATTGGTTGAGGTTGGGGTTGCAGTAGGAGTATTAGTTGGAGTCTGAGTTGGGGTATTAGTTGGCGTATTGTTAGGTGTAGCGGTTGGCGTGTTAGTTGAGGTTGGGGTAGCAGTAGGTGTGTTAGTTGGAGTCTGAGTTGGCGTATTTGTTGGTGTGTTAGTTGGAGTATTAGTCGGTGTGTTGGTTGGCGTATTGGTAGGGGTAGCAGTTGGCGTATTAGTTGAGGTTGGGGTTGCAGTAGGTGTATTAGTTGGAGTTTTAGTTGGCGTATTGGTAGGGGTAGCAGTTGGTGTGTTGGTAGGTGTATCGGTTGGGGTGTTTGTTGGCGTATTGGTTGGGGTATTAGTTGGAGTATCTGTTGGCGTATTGGTCGGAGTTGCCGTTGCTTCCCATGGTGTAGTTGAATTCTCTAAGGATCCTACGTCGCATTCCGCATTATTTTCTAGGTAACCGTAAATTGGTGTCTCCTGCTCTTGTGCAGATAAATCTGACGGGGCGTTATAGGCGATGAAAAGAGACACGAGTGCCATCACGCAGAGTAGCGCACGTGCGACGTGTCCTCGCACTGAGTCGTCCCTATTCGGGGCACGGCTATATGTATGGGGCGTGTCCGCCCTTCCTAAAGAGCCCATCTTAGGTCTTTAAGTCGGTACTCTTTACCAAATTAATTAATAGATTCTTTGGGTTGGGACAGGCAATCAGTGTTTTACCGCCAATCTACTGAAATAACCTATATTTTCATGCCGGTCGTAGATAATTGTCCAGAATTAGCTCTCTGCTAACTAGCTGATCTGCTATGGAGCTTTAAGCAACAGTTAAGATCTAATGAGCTAAACTGACTCCCTACAGACTGAACTATTTACATGATTCAGATCCGGTAACTATTCACCATGTTTTACCGTTGTGTTCGTTAATGCTTATAGGAAGCTGTCTTTGTACGGAACTGCCCCTTTCTTGACGTCCCCTAATCGGTGACGCTTATTTTAGGGGTGAATAGTTGCAAATCAGCTTAGTTGAAAATCCTTCATAGCCTGGTACACCATTGCAAGCTCACCTTCAGTTATGCAGTACGGCGGCATACAGTAGACAACGTTCCCAAGTGGTCTAATTAACAAACCACGCTCAATAAAAAACTGGAAGGCCTGACGCGCTATGTTGCTCATATACCCGGGCACATCGCCCATGTTTAAATCAAAGGCTAAAATTGTTCCGCATACCCTAGCATTTTCTATGTATCCTATCCTCGAGAGCTCCTCAGCCGCCTCTCGGTGCAGATGCTCTATACGTTTACGTGCTGCCTCGCACTCAGGTGCTACGGTAAGATTGAGCGCTACTAGGGCCACGGCGCAAGCGATCGGATTGGCCGTATAAGTATGCCCATGAAAGAAGGTACGCGAATGGTCACTTGATATAAAACGCTCAAATATCTCCTGCGTACATACCGTTACCGCAAGGGGTAAACTTCCTGCGGTAAGCCCCTTAGAAAGACAGATAATATCAGGAGACAGCAGCAGAGACTCACTCGCAAAGAGCGCCCCAGTTCGCCCAAATCCGGTCATAACCTCATCTGCGATAGAAAGCACCCCGTACTCGTGCGCAATCGCCATGTAACTATCAAGCAGCGCCGCATCGTACATCCGCATTCCACCCGCCCCCTGAACGAGCGGCTCAAAGATAAAAGCAGCTATCTCTTCACTCTCACAAAGACTACGCATATGCGCCAAGGCCGCCTCACCGCCATCAATGGAAACCCTCTCAACCTCAAATAACATCGAATCAAATGGCGCCGAAAATGGCCCTCGTGCACCGACTGCCATGGCACCAAAGGTGTCTCCATGATAGCCACCATCAAGCGCTATAATACGTCTCCTCTTAGAGAGGCCCTGATTACTCCAGAATTGAAGAGCTAGCTTAAGCGCCACCTCACACGCCGTTGAACCGTTATCGGAGAAGAAAATCTTTGCAAAGCCCTGCGGTAAGACCTTAAGTAGTGCCTCTGCTAATGCAACTGCGGGCTCATGCGTAAAGCCAGCAAACATAACGTGGTCTAACGTGGCGAACTGCTTTGCAGCCGCCTTCACCAGCTCCGGATGACCGTGTCCGTGCGTATTGCACCACCATGATGAGATTCCATCTATAATCTTACGCCCATCTTCCAGTATAAGATTACTTCCCTCAGCTGCCACAACGGAAAGAGGCGTTACCCCCATTCCGCTTTGAGTAAAGGGGTGCCATATAACCTCTGCATCGCGCTCGCGCAGGGAACTCACAAGCTATCCAAATTAATTTGCCAGATACTTAAGTGTTGGGACCGAGCCCCACTCAACAAGGGATGGAATAAGGCTCTCTGAGTCTAATGCCCGCTCTAAGAAGTTCTTCTTTTTGTTAGCGTAGACGAGGTTTGGAATCTGGTCGGCCTTGAGCTCAACCTTTGCCAACACCAGAGCCTCACGAGCCGCATCATAGATATCGCCGAAACCATCGACCAGACCGAGATCCTTCGCGTCACTACCGAGCAGGACACGACCATCGGCAAACTTCTCTACCTTATCGACAGAGAGTTTTCGCCCCTCTGCGATAGCCTGAATAAAGTTTTTATGCACCCGAGCCGCTACCTCCTCTAGGAATCTACGATCGTCTTCGGTCATCGGACGAAATTGATTGCCAACATCCTTGAGCGCGCCGCTCTTAATCGTAATCATAGACACCCCTACCTTATCGGCGATAGTAGAGAAGTTCGGCACCTGCATAATAACACCGATAGAGCCGGTCTGAGTTCCAGGCTGACAAAAGATCTTACTAGCCGAGGCGGCGGAATAAAGCCCCCCTGAGGCCGCCATAGAACCCATCGATACAACGATAGGCTTTTCAGCCTTTAAGCGCCGCACCGCATTGTAGATCTCTTCAGAAGGGGCAACGGCACCGCCGGGCGAATCGATCCGGAGCACGATCGCCTTAGTATCCTTATTACGGGCCTCGCTATAGAGCGCCTTTAGCACCTCACTGGCATCAGTGATCACCCCCGACAACTCGATTACAGCGACCTTTGGTCCAAGCGAGCCACTAACCGCGCTCATTGCCCCGCCAACTATCGGCGTAACTACCATGATAATTACGATGATCGTTAAAAGCTTTGCCAACCAGACTTTATATTCGCCCATAAGAGCCCCTTACTAATACGCATTTTGCTATAGTGCTTAATTCAGTACACTCTAGTTAAAGACGAGAAACTGCGCCACTCCATACTTTACCTCACTACCCCCCTTTTCACTCACCCCATTTAGAGCGCATTATCACGATCTAACCTGTTCCGGATCTAGCAAAGAGTTTTGATTATGAACAATACCATCTCAACTATCTCGGAAATTCTTGACGCATCAGCCAAGCTAAAAACTAGCCTAGCCCAAGACCCCTCCTTTCTCTCCTCAGTTTCCGCGGCATACAAAATCATGGCGGAGACCGTTAGCCGAGGAGGCACCATATACGCCTGTGGCAACGGGGGGTCTACGTGCGACGCCATGCATCTGTGTGAGGAGCTGGTCGCTCGCTATAAGCGCAATCGCCCGGGTATTAAAGCGATGCACTTTATGGACCCCTCAGTTCTTACCTGTTGGGGCAACGATGTTGGCTTTGATGATGCTTTTGCTCGCTACGCCGAGACCTTCTGCACAGAGAAAGATGTCGTGATAGGAATCTCAACCTCCGGTAACTCAAGGAACGTTACTACAGCGCTAACCGCAGCAAAGGCTCGTGGCTCGAGCGTAATCGGACTGCTTGGCAGAGATGGCGGAGTGATAGCTCCGCTGTGCAACGCCGCTATTATTGTGCCCTCACAGGCCACGGAGCGCATCCAGGAGGCCCATATCACCGTGATCCATATCTGGTGCGAGCTTTTAGAAACCTTGGCGCTAGAGCTCCCCTAACAAAGGCGCCCCATAATTATACGCGCGCCGCTACCTTTAGCAGCTCATCACTTCTAGCCTCGTTATTAGGAAAGGCCAATTGGACGGTTTTAGCACGCCTAAGAAATAGGTGTAGATCGTACTCCCATGTAAATCCGATCCCGCCGTGACACTGCATCGCAACCTCACATACTAGCGGCCCAAGATCCGCCGCCTGTGAGATAGCTACGCGCGCCGTTAACTGACGCTGTTCCGGTGAGCGCTCAACGCTCCAAGCCGCAAAGCGCACCATTGCCCCTAGCGATTCAGTAGCGGCATAGATATCAGCTAATTTATGCTGAATGGCCTGAAATCCACCAACAGGCACCCCGAACTGCTCGCGTGTCTTTACGTACTCACAGGTAAACTCGATTACACGCTCACATACACCGAAGATCTCGGCCGCCTTGAGTACCTCAAGGAGATTTTGAAGGAGCTCTGAGCTCTCAGCCGAGCAGAGGTAGCAATCGACCTGCTTTAGCTCAAAGGCGCTAAGCGCTGTTGCTAGATCTAACGACGTAATCGGCTTAGTAACTACCCGAGGAGAGCCCAGATCGAAGAGTGCAGCCCGTAGCACCCCATCTACAGGGAGAAACGCCAGTGCTCGACTCGCCCCCTCACCCCCAAATGCCCAGGTAATAGAGCCCGAAACGGTGTGGTGTGTGGCATCGTAGCTAAGATTACAACATTCCTGGGCAGCTATGGCAGCTACCCCACCCGCCAACTTTGAACGATACTCAGCGCGCTCACCCGGCGGCATAAGACGCGCAAGGAGCGCTTGGCATAACAATCTTTCAGCTATCGGTTCCGGCATAAGCGCCCGACCGGATTCACTTGCAAGTAGCGCAAGCTCAACTACCGAGAACGGCGCACCATCTCCGCCAAAGCCCTCCTCAAGCCCTAGTTGCTTCATGGTTAGAAGCAAACCCGCATCGCTGCGCTGCTTAGCAGCGATACGGCTACGGAGATACTCTGATGAAATATGCTCGGCGAAGAAACGCCGAACAAGGTCCCTAAATTCCTGTTGGTCGAGTGAAAGCTGCACGTCGTTCTCGCAATAATGTTACATCATTCCAAGCAAGCCCTTGACCTCCTCTGAGGGCTCCCAGGGTGGGCTAAAGGTGATGTTCACCACAACCTCACGCACACCAGGAATGGCTCCAACCTTGCTTATCACATCGCCCTTAAGCTGTGGACCAGCCGGGCACATCGGCGAGGTAAAGGTCATGTCTATAACAACCTGGCCCTGATCAATGCCGATTCCATATATCAGTCCAAGAAACCAAATATCGATAAATAGCTCCGGATCCTCAACCGTCTTAAGGGCTTCAATGATCGCTTCTCGTGTTGGTTCTGTTGCAGCGCTCTCTGTATTCATACGGGGGAGTTTACATCGTTAAGGGCTTTGCACAACACCGTGCAAAAACCATCTCGTGCCAGGGCAAGTACCAGGGCAATAAAAAGGGCGTGGAGCCTTTCGACCCACACGCCCCCCTAAGAGCAAAAGCTCCTGTCGGATTAGAGAACCCTCTCCTTCAGTGCCTTAGCAGCAGTGAATCTCACCCTCTTTCTCTTTGGGATCGAGATCGTCTCGCCTGTAGCTGGGTTACGTCCCATGCGAGCCTTTGACTCACGAACGTACAACTTGCCAAGGCCCATAAGTGGGATCTTGTAACCCCTCTTAAGGGAATCCATTACAAACAGAGCGATATCCTCAACGATCTGACGAGCCTCGGAACGCTTTCCGAGACCGCAGAACGCGCGGATATTCTCAACGAACTCAGTCTGAGTGTAGCTCAGTGTTGAGGTATTGCGTGGCTTAGTCGAAATGCGAGCCTTAGAAGGTGAAACAGGACCAGCCTTAGCTGCCTTGCTTGCCTTCATAACGATCTTCTTAGCAGGCTTAGCCATCTTCTTTGCCACTTTCTTAACAACTTTCTTTGCGCTCTTCGCTGGCTTTTTTGCCATACGTTTTCTCCTAAATACAAATTGGTAATTATGTACCGCTGTGTTTCGTACATTATCCCCAGATCGCTCGGTCATTACTGACTTTTATACGATCCTTCAACTGGCTGCCGCGTGCAACTGATTGCAGTGCGCAACTGATTACATTGCGATAATGTACGATGTCCACCCTAATTTGAGCCTTGTTTTAAAGCCGTTTATAACGCGACTAGAAAATAAGATCTCGTTTTCAGATGCGAACATGCCAGATGATAGGTATAATTCGAAGCATAGATCAATAATAAATTTTCATCATGACATGCAAAAAGATGCGCCCCTGTAAGCAAAAACACCCACTTCTCCTATTAATGGGGCTTGTAGCCTGTACTCTTCTAGTGCCACTAGTGGGCTTTTTTAGCTCTAATTCGTTGGCGAGCGAGGCACCTGACACAGCCGTTGTCGTAGCCTGTGGAGCCAGTACCGGCATTACCCTACCACTCTCCGATTCATGGCAGCAGGTGCCCATGCAGCAGCCGGACATACTGTGCGCTTTTCGCAGTAAAATCGCGGGTTTCCCTACGATTAACGTGGTCCAAGAGCCGGCCTACGGCGCAACATTCAGACCCGGAATACCAGCGCGAGAACGTCGCATACAGAACAGCTATCACCTGGTTGGTCTGACCGATGCTACCCTGAATGACTCGCACCTTGAGCCCCTCGGCACACTCGAGACATTTCGCACGAAAATTACCTATAAGAACCAGGGGCAGCTAATGGAGGCGCTCCTACTAGAGGCGGAGCTCCCAGATCGCACCTATACCGTCACAATCCTCGATCTTGCCGGTAGCCCAACCACCTCCAAGGCCAGGATGGAGGCCATTCTACGTGGCATAACGATAGCTGGAGCCACCGACCTGGCGCTAAATTCCGCCATAGCCAATCGCCCCACATACCTAGCAAAGATCCTCGTATTAAGCATCTTTATGCTGATCCTACTGGCCGTATTCGGAACTAGGGGTCGCCTCGGCGGGGGCCGATAGTTCTAGGGCAATTAAAGGCCTTCTAAAGGATAGCTGTACCTCTTCGCGAATAGCCATCCCTAGCACTTCCCCCTTTGCCCAAAATACGGCCACGCACTAAACTTGAGGTACGCATGCTTTCTTAGGTTACTCCAAGGTGTCAACTAAAACAGGTCCATCCGTTGCTGCAGTTGAGGCAGATCTCGTCAACTATCTGAACATCATACTTATGGTGATCTCGGTCGCTATAGCGGCCTATCTTCCATTCGAAACATTTCTGATCGCTTATGCTGTGCTGGGCCCCCTGCATTACCTAACCGAGATCTCATGGCTCCATGATCGGGGCTACTTTACCACGGGCTCGCGAGATTGGATCTGGCTAATTGGAGCTACCATTATTACAGCGCTAGGGTTTTTCATTCCAAGCGCGGCTCTGGCCGCCCTTACTACCTTCAGTATTGCATTCACCTTTATAATTTCAGCCGGCATGGTCTTTACTCGTTCCATCAGGGGCAGAACGCTCTTCGCCTTGGGTGGTGCGGTCGCAGGGGGATTGACGCTAGCATGGGGGCCGTTCCTAGCTCTCTTTGCCATCCTTCTTCCAACATTAATCCACGTCTATATCTTTACTGGGATCTTCATCCTCTACGGAGCTCTAAGGGGGCGCAGCTTCTCTGGAGTTCTCTCACTCCTTATCTTCACAGCGGCTCCTATCGTGTGTTTATACGGTATTGATATACCGAGTAGTTATGAGCCCTCCCCGTATATGCTTAATGCTAGCTCCCCCTTTGAGGGGCTTAGGGCTCTAATGATTCCTCTTTTTGGTTTCTCCGAGGATCGCAGCGGGGTGCTCGCATTTATGCGTCTGATGGGGCTCGCCTACTCCTATCACTACCTCAACTGGTTCTCAAAGACCCGCATTATAAATTGGCATAGGGTGTCCCGTACTCGCATAACCTCAATCGTGGTCCTTTACGTTGCCTCTGTTGCTCTGTATGCCGTAAACTATCAGCTTGGATTTATCGTACTACTGACCTTGAGCTTGGGGCATGTGTTACTTGAATTCCCCTTGAATTTTAAAACCATCGCGTCCCTAGTTAGTGCGGGAGTTAGCTCTGTAACTAAGAAGACCTAGAGCGGCCCTTACGCAACCACCTACCTATTGAAAGGCCACTGGAAGATAGCGATATCAGCACCGGCAAGACCAGCAACGTCAACGCTGTTGACGAGATAATCCCTCCGATAACAACAGTTGCAAGGGGCCTCTGAACCTCAGAGCCTGTGCCCTGCGATAGAGCCATCGGCACAAAGCCTAAAGAGGCCACAAAAGCGGTCATTAGTACCGGCCTTAAACGAGAGACCGCGCCCTCTACAAGGGCTAAAGCGGTTGCTATAGAAAAATCAGGACAAAGGGCTCAATAAGTGATAGCACTACCTATACATTTATTAAATACGACGCTGGTTGGAAATGTGCTTCAAAAACTTAGGTAACAAGTCAATTTGTGCGACTTGGTTCGGTTTTATTGCTCTGATACCAACTTTCCCCTTTGCTATAGGTCGATTTTCAAGCATTAGTACGTGGAGTATCTAATACGCTATCTGCGCTATACTGTTAGAGTGCCTTTTCCCCGTAGCGTTGGCTAGCTTTTTTGGATCGCGTTTCGGTACTGTCCTCTGTGATCAAGGGATAACTCTTTCTAATTTCCAATCATTCCTGATTGGATTGAAGATATCAATTCTATCTGCTGTTGGGTGGGTACTTGTGTATCCGTCCCCCCATCCCCATCTCATTTAGGCGCTTAAGACGTTGCCCCAATTATGCGGCAGAAGCTCGTGGATTTTATTTACGGAATGTGCGCGCATGACCTGGAAGATATTTTTGAGCCAGTCATAGGGATTAACTTT
>JAPLFS010000079.1 GCA_026390555.1 Pseudomonadota bacterium | reverse complement strand
GTTGTATACGAGTGGGATGCTGCATCGACCTATATTCAGGAGCCCCCGTATTTTGAGAACTTTGAGCTTACTCCGCGAGCCTCTGAGCGCATTGAGGGTGCACGCGCTCTAGCAATCTTTGGTGATTCGGTTACTACCGACCATATTAGCCCAGCAGGGGCTATTAAGAAGGACTCTCCAGCCGGGCGCTATTTAATTTCGCGCGCAGTGGCCTTTAAGGACTTTAACAGCTACGGGGCACGACGTGGCAGCCACGATGTTATGGTTCGAGGTACATTTGCCAACGTACGCATTAAGAATCTAATGGTCCCAGGTGTTGAGGGTGGGGTTACGATCCATCAGCCAAGTGGCGAGAGGCTCGATATATTTGATGCAGCACAGCGCTACGCTGAAAGCAAAACGCCACTCGCTGTCTTTGCTGGGCAGGAGTACGGCACTGGAAGTTCCAGAGATTGGGCTGCCAAGGGAACCATGCTGCTTGGAGTTAAGTTCGTTGTAGCAGAGAGCTTTGAGCGGATTCATCGTAGCAATTTGCTCGGTATGGGGGTCTTGCCGTGTCAGTTTATAAATGGGCAAAACGCTAAGTCTCTGGGCATTACTGGACAGGAGAGCTTCTCTCTGCGTGGATTGGAAAACGGGATACGCCCAGGACAGGAGGTGGTGCTTGTAACTACGCGCTCCGATGGATCTTCGTTTGAGGTATGCTTACAGCTACGTATCGATACGCGTATAGAAGTAGAGTATTACAAACACGGCGGGATACTGCCCTACGTGCTTCGCCAACTTGTTGCTAATGGATAAGGGGATTTAGATGGGTATGAAAAAGATCGTTGCACTAAGTGTGCTCTTAAGTGGCTGCTCACTTATCTCTGACCTGACTAACTCAAGCAACCACACCGTAGTTCAAATAAATAGGGTCGATACCCAGGGGGTAGGGAGCTCTATTGGTACCATTACCTTTACAGACTCAGCGCAGGGCCTAGCGATTACTCCTCAATTAGAGGGGCTCTCCCCTGGTGCTCACGGGTTTCATATTCATGAAAACCCAGACTGTTCACCTAAGGAGAAGGAGGGGAAGCTAGTTTCCGCACTCAGCGCCGGGGCGCACTACGATCCGCATAGTACTGGGCTGCATATGGGACCACACGGCGGGGGTCATGTAGGGGATCTTCCTAAGCTTGAGGTTGCAGTCGATGGAACAGCATCAACCGAGATGTATGTAGCTGGTTTGCAGGTGTCTGATATTACTAACCGCAGCGTTATGATTCATCAGGGAGGGGATAACTACGCGGATGCTCCTGCTCCTTTAGGGGGTGGAGGGCCTCGAATCGCCTGCGGGGTTGTTAAGTAGAGAGCGCACCTATTTAGTTAAGTACTAGTTGTACCGATAGATCCATACCGTAGGACTATTCTATCTGGGGCATCTGTACGTATGGATACTATCCTAGTTGTTGATGATACGCCTTCACTACTCGAAGTGCTTTGCGTGGTGCTAGAGCGTGAGGGGTTCCACGCCATCGGTGTGTCGAGCGCTGAGGATGCTCTTAATGCGCTAACCCTGCATCAGATTAGCTGCATCCTAGCCGATTTTAAACTTCCTAAGCTAAATGGCCTCGACCTTGTAAGGCGCGTTCGGGTTGATTATCCCCAACTCCCGTTCCTTCTTATGACCGCTTATGGCTCGGTTGATATAGCGGTTGAGGCGATGAAGTCTGGGGCGAGTGATTTTATAACTAAGCCCTTTGTGCCAGATATATTAATACCCATAGTGCGTGAGGTTATTCAACATAATCGCATCGTCAATCGAACTATTACCAGTAAGAAGCGCGCATTACAGGGCGTTTTTACGACCTCCCCTGCGGTCGAGAAGATCCTTGCGCAAGCTAGGCAGGTGGCCCGTGTTGATACCCCGGTTCTATTACTGGGCGAAAGCGGAACGGGCAAGGAGGTCTGTGCTCGTTACATTCACGAACATAGCCCCAGGCACGATAAGCCATTTATAGCGCTCAACTGCGCAGCCATTCCGGCGGAGTTGCTTGAGAGTGAGTTCTTTGGCCATGAGGCCGGAGCTTTTACCGGTGCAACACAGAGCCGAATCGGGGTGCTTGAGATGGCCTCTGAGGGCTCTGTATTTCTGGATGAAGTTGGCGAGATGTCCCCACTATTACAGGTCAAACTATTAAGAGCGCTACAGGAGCAGGAGATACGACGTGTCGGTGGAAATAAACAGATACGGGTGATGCCGCGCATCATTGCAGCAACAAATCGTCAAATTGAGGCCGCACTCGCTTCTGGCGCAATGCGTGAGGACTTTTATTTTCGCATCGCTGTTGTAACGCTCGCTATGCCACCCTTGCGTGAGAGACCTGAGGATATTCGGCCCATGGCGCAGCGCTTGCTTACACATTTCTCTACGGCGCTAGGCAAGAGTGATCTAACTTTTGAGCCATTGGCGCTCGATATGCTTGCGAGCTATCCATGGCCCGGAAATATTCGCGAATTAGAAAATGTAATCGAGCGGGGAGTGCTGATGGCAGAGGGCTGCGTCAGGTCTGAGGATCTCGGTATTAACGTGCCGCTTAACCTGCAAGCGATCACGGAGGCTATACGAACCCTACCTGAGATCTCAGCAGCAGCCATTCGCAAGTCAGAGGTTGAGGCAATTGCGCGGGTGTTGCACCTTACCAACGGCAATAAGAGCAGGACCGCAGAGATCCTAGGAATAAGTTATAAGACGCTCCTTAATAAGGTGCATGAGTATTCTCTTTAATAGTTATGATGAAATGGAGCCTTAATTATCCGAGGTCGCGCATAACAGCCAGCGCGACCTTTGTTGAATCAGCGCTATAACTTCCTGAACGTACCTGCCCTTTGAGTTGCTGGATACGGCCGGCACGTCCCGGATCTGCATCTACGGCCCCGGAGCGTGCCAGGGAGCTCGAGAGCACTACGGCCTCGCTAGCGCTGCTCTGCGTTACAGCAGTGGCTTTGCTCTCTGGTTGTTGTGGAGTTTTTTGACTCGCAACCGAGTCAACATTAGCGGCGAACAGTGCGCCTATCTTTGATATGCCCATATCCCTCATCCATGACGTAAACGGCGCCCGCAGTTTTGCG
>JAPLFS010000078.1 GCA_026390555.1 Pseudomonadota bacterium | reverse complement strand
TGATCTCTGGCTTTGATAGTTGTTGGGCGAGTAATTCGTAGCGCTCCTCTACCTCTTTAAACTTATGCCACATATAGATTATCTCGATTCTAAACCGTTTCTAGCAAGGCCGCATGAATCTCCGCACGAAGTGCTGGAAATCGCTTATTATGATGAGCAGAGAAAGGTGCGTTCGATAAAAACACCGTGGCCATATCAAGCGCTGGATCTAGCACAACTGAACATCCGCCAGCATTAATAGTCGTAACGGCTGTCGAAGCTCCCTGCTGTTCACTCCCAGCATCCTTTATAAAAGCATCAAATCCCAGCTTGAGCCCAGCTTTAAGCTGCGGCAACTCTGGATACATAAATGTACGCGCCGTCTCCTGTGTACAGAGCTGTGATTCTCCCCGCAAGGCCCGCAGCATCTCAAGTGCCCAGGTATGCACGTCACGCGCAGTACCGAAGAGACCAGCGTGTCCAGCAACACCCCCCATCACCCAGGCGTTCTCATCCCAGACCTCCCCAGCAAGCACACGCTCCCGACGCGGACACTCCCCTGATGGAGCAAACAACTCAACCATCGGACGAATGTTTCTTCTCCTAAGCGTTGCTAGGTCGATAAAATTTAAACTCCTGAGCTGCAGCGGAGCTGCAACGAAGCGCGAGAACGCCTTTTCAAGGGGGAGCCCAGTTACGATCTCGCAGATCTCTCCGAGCACTATATAGTTGGCATCGCTATGCAGCTGCCGGGTTCCCGCTTCAAAGCGCAGCGCCAGGTTATGGAAGTGGTTATACGCATACTGCTTGGCTCCGCTACTGGCAAGGATACCAGGTCGTGGCCCGGCGTTGGCCCTTACCAACTCATCGTAAACGGTCACCCCTGCCGGAAACCCCGCGGAGTGCGAGAGCAGATGCGCTAGCGTGATGCCAGAACGCTGCCCTATCCCGAGCGCCTGTAGAAAGCGCGAAGCCCTGTCGAGCACCCCAACCTTTCCGGCCGAAACGAGGCGCATCATAAGGGTTGCGGTACAGATCGTTTCGCTCAGCCCACCAAGATCAAAAACAGTATCGACCTCTATCGTCTCCCCAGAAACAACGCTTGCGGCCCGTGCTGGGAGCTTCGTCCCCCTAGCCACCTGGGTGATGAGCCTGCCCCCGACCGAGGCCATAAGTACCCCCCCTGGCAGCTCGCCAGCCCCGACCCCCTCCTCTAGCAGCCATAACGCCCTCTCGGCGCCTGCAGATCCCCGATCATTTGGGGCATATGGAGTAGTTATTGACTCTTCAGTAGCGGGTGACACAGACCTAACTCCCTTAAACGGATGGGGTATGAACGCGCACTATAGCTTGCTTCGGAGCAGGAATCTACGAAATGGCCAGTTCGCAGCGGGTTCCCCAACAAAAACAGCACTAACCCTTGAAATACTTAAAAGCAGTGCGCATATACGATTCGCACCCGTGCCCGTATTGCTTAGCTCTCCATTTGGGGTAAGCTCTCACGGCGCATATATAGGGAGTTTTTGGGGTAACACCCAGCGCTCCCAAAAGGTGCAGAAAAAACAAGTCAAGCAAGATGCTTGATGGTGGCCTTTGATTCCTAAGGCCCCCCTTTTTTTACATTCGGAGGTAAAGGTAATGAGCAGCAAAAAGAGTAAGATTCGACCACTACAAGACCGTATTATTGTAGAGCGTCTAGCTCCTGAAGAGAAATCCAGTGGTGGAATTATCCTTCCTGATAACGCTCAAGAGCGTCCTCAGAGGGGTCGTGTCCTCGCTATCGGTAAGGGCAAGGTCCGTGATGACGGTTCCGTTACCCCAGTTGATGTCAAAGAGGGCGACGAAATCCTGTTTGGTAAGTACAGTGGCGTAGAGATCAAGGTTGATGGTTCTGAGATCCTGATCATGCGCGAAGATGACGTACTAGGTGTTGTTCTCTAATTTGAGAAGCTCCGTAGGCAAGTTAAACGTAATCAATTAAGGAAAAATAATATGGCTAAAATTATACAGTTCGGCGCTGAGGCTCGTGAAGAGATCCTCAAGGGCGTAAAAAAGCTAGCTGATGCAGTTCGTGTAACGATGGGACCAAAGGGTCGCGTTGTTGTTATCAAGAAGAGCTTCGGTGCTCCAACCGTTACCAAGGACGGCGTTACCGTAGCTAAAGAGATCGAGCTTGAAGGCTTCGAGGATATGGGCGCTCAGATGGTTAAGGAAGTTGCTTCCAAGACCTCGGATATCGCCGGAGACGGAACCACAACAGCTACAGTTCTTGCAGACGCTATTTACCGTGAGGGCTTGAAGCTCGTTGCCGCTGGCCACGATCCTATGTCGCTTAAGCGCGGTATCGATGCTGCCGTTAAGGTTGCTGTAGAAGCACTTAAGGCTATGAGCCGTTCAACCAAGGGTAAAGAGGAGATCGCTCAAGTTGGAACTATCTCTGCTAACTCTGATAGTGAGATCGGTGGCATCATCGCTGAAGCCATGGAGAAGGTTGGCAAAGAGGGTGTTATCACCGTTGAGGAAGCTAAGGGTCTAGAGACTACCCTCGAGGTTGTTGAGGGTATGCAGTTTGACCGTGGTTACCTCTCTCCATACTTCGTAACAAGCCCAGAGCGCATGGAAGTAGAGCTAGAGAACGTTCTCGTGCTGATCAACGAGAAGAAGATCTCGAGCATGAAGGATCTTCTCCCAGTGCTTGAGCAGGTTGCTAAGGCTGGCAAGCCCCTACTCATCATCGCTGAAGAGGTTGAGGGCGAGGCTCTTGCAACGCTAGTTGTAAACAAGATCCGTGGAACCTTGAACGTATGTGCTGTTAAGGCTCCTGGCTTTGGCGATCGTCGCAAGGCGATGCTAGAGGATATCGCAACCCTAACCGGTGGTAAGTGCATCACTGAGGATCTCGGACTAAAGCTTGAGAACATCACGCTCCAGGATCTCGGTAAGGCAAAGAGGATCGTTATCAGCAAGGACAACACCATCATAATCGATGGCAAGGGTGCTGATACTGACATCAAGGCGCGTGTTACGCAGATTCGTCAGCAGATCGATCTTTCAACCTCTGACTACGATCGTGAGAAGCTCCAAGAGCGTCTCGCTAAGCTCGTAGGCGGTGTGGCAGTTATCCATGTTGGAGCTGCAACCGAGGTTGAGATGAAAGAGAAGAAGGCGCGCGTAGAGGATGCACTACATGCAACTCGTGCTGCTGTTGAGGAAGGTATCGTTCCAGGCGGCGGAGTAGCTCTGATCCGTGTCATCGAGAAGCTTGAGAACCTCAAGCTTGCTGATGAGGCGCAGTCCTTCGGTGTGAAGATCGTTCGTCAGGCGCTTGAGGCTCCTATGAGGACGATCGCTACCAACGCCGGCGCAGAGCCAGCGGTTGTAATCGAGAAGGTTCGCAGCAATAAAGGTAACTTCGGTTACAACGCTGCAACCGACGTTTACGAGGATATGGTTAAGGCTGGAATCATCGACCCAACTAAGGTAGTTCGTACTGCTCTGCAGAACGCAGCCTCTGTTGCTGGTCTGATGCTTACCACCGAGGCTATCATTGCCGACAAGCCAAAGGATGAGTCATCTCATTCAGCTGGTGGCATGGGCGGCGGAATGGGCGGAATGGGTGGCATGGGCGGAATGATGTAATCACCCCGAAAGGGAGGGTTACAACCCAAACACCAAGGGCCTCTCGCGCAAGCGAGGGGCCTTTTTTT
>JAPLFS010000077.1 GCA_026390555.1 Pseudomonadota bacterium | reverse complement strand
CTGTAAAGTAAGCAAGGCACTTAGCCGATAACTTATTAAGGGAGCTAAAAGCGATGCCGGACCCGACCACGCAGAAACTCACGATAGCTGAGTATAAGGAAGCGCAGACAAAGCTCAGCGAGCTAATGGCAAATGCTGTCACTGGTTTTGCGGCCGCCCAGCAGGTTGGAGATTTAGTTGCGGCTAAAGCATGGAGCGAGACACTCGTGCTGCCTATAGCGAGCCTTAAGGAGCAGTTCCTGCAACTCTCTCCACGGGATCAATTTGTGTCTAAGTACTCTGTAGAGAAAATTAACGCTCACCAGGTACGGTTTATTATACCTAAGGGTGTTTCAAGGATAGATTTACTTGACGAGGCGCAGGGGATAGCAATGAGGCTTTATGGGCGAGATGCCATAGAGCCCTTCCAGCTTAAAAATTGGCAAAAAGAGGATGATTTTAGAACTAAGACCACCTCAAAAACTAAGCTAGGGATAGATGGGAGGGTTAAAGGGCTTGATGGCAAGACTCGTAAACAACAGGAGCGCCTTATAGAGAAGCAACTTGTGGCGGTGCGCTCTACTTCCGTAGTTTTGGGCTCGTCGTCTATAACTGCTACGGCGACCGCGGTAACGACGATGTGTCTGCGTCTCGGTCGCTACCTTCCACGAATTAAAAACTTGATCCTTGATTCTTGGATAATTCATCCCCTCCGTTAGGTCATGTGGGTACGGGGTTACTCCTGGTCCACGATGTGGCGAAGCGCTGGGAACGCCGTTCTCCAGAACGGCTAGGTATAAATGCTCAGGTAGGCGATCCCTTTCATGGCCGGTCGGATACCGGCGGTCCCAGGGCTCACGCCTCACCCAATAGGATAACGATGCTCCAGAGTTGTAAGAGAGGGGATACCGGCGGTCCCAGGGCTAACGCCTCTCTTCTACCCCTATTTAAGCCCTGCTTTGGCCCAGATTGGATCTACCCTAAAGTAAGTAATACTCCCAGCCGATAGTATTAGCTAAGGAGCTAAAAGCTATGTCGGACCCGACCACTAACAAACTCACGATAGCTGAGTATAACGAAGCCAAGCTAAAGCACAGCGAGCTAATGGAAAAAGCTGTCTCCGGTCTTGCGGCCGCCCAGCAGGCTGGAGATTTGGCAGCGGCTAAAGCATGGAGCGAGACACTCGAGATACTCGTGCTGCCCATGGAGAGCCTTAAGGAGCAGTTCCTGCAGCTCTCTCCACAGGATCAATTTGTATCTAAGTACTCGGTAGAGAAAATTAACGATCACCAGGTACGGCTTGTTTTACCTCAGGGTACTTCAAGGATAGCGTTACTTGAAGAGGCACAGGAGATAGAGCGGGGGCTTTATGGGCGAGATGCCGTATATCCCAACCAGCTTAAAAAGTGGCAAAATGACAATGATTTTATATCTAAGACCACTTCAACAACTAAGCTAGCGATAGATGGGAGGTTTGAAGGGCTTGATGCAAAGAGCCGTGAAGAACAGGAGCTCCTTCTAAAGGTGCAGTGTGGAGAGATGCAGATGGCACCGTTCGCTGATCTAGCGGTAGCGCATACGGCGTTCTTTATTCTAACCGGAAAGAGTCTGTTTCATGGGCAGTTGGTGCGGGCTTGTGACGGTACGCTATTCTTCGGTAGTTTTGGGCTCGACGTCTGTTCCTATGACGACGACGTTAGTAGTGACGCTATGTCTGCGTCTCGGTCGCTACCTTCCACGAATTAAAAACTTGATCCTTGATCCTTGATCCTTGGTATTTGGGTTTTGGGGAAGCTTGGGGAGCATACCCAGACGAAGCTCAAAGAGCGCAGTCTGGGTTCGGCGGTGGGTAAGTGAGGATCGGGGGCTTCCAACTCGCTATGCGATCGAGCCGATATTATGAATTGGAACGATTGAGATATCGTCGATCGAGAAACTTTCATTGCCGGTATAAATAACGGTAGGTTTCGTTACGCGTGCCCCTTTTTGTGCCATGTAAAAGCGGATGTTTTTTAGGAACTCAGGATTAAAAGTAGAGCTTGCTTTGACTTCAATCAGACGGGCATCGGCGCCCTCGTCCAAGATGAAGTCGATCTCGTGTCCAGCACTATCTCGGAAGAAGCTCAACGACGACTCACGAGCAGAGTTGTAACAGTTCTTGATAATCTCACTTGCTACAAATGTCTCTACGATAGAGCCTCTTAAAGGATGGAGAGCTAATTGCTCAGGTGAACGGATACCTAAGAGGTAGCAGAGAAGTCCCGTATCCAGGAAGTAGAGCTTTGGAGATTTGAGGATCCGTTTTGATAAATTTCGGTGATGGGGTTGGATACGTGAGATGATAAAGCTGGTTTCAAGCACTGAGAGCCACTCACGGACGGTGCTTTGGTTGATTCCCGCCTCATTGCCTAAGTTTGTGGCGTTCAGTAATTGACCACTTCGACCGGCGCAAAGCTTCAGAAATCGTTCAAAGAGGGTAAGGTCGCGCACGTTGATGATCTGTCTGATGTCTCGCTCTATGTATGTTTGCACATAGAAGCTGTGAGCTTGGCCTGGATCTAGGTTGTCCTTAAAGATTCGTGGGTATCCTCCGAGTAAGAGTCGCTCATCGAGGGTTTTTGGGGCGCAATTCGACTCGGCCAACTCTGCTGCGCTGAGGGGGAGGAGTCGAAGGATCGCCGTTCGACCGGAGAGTGACTGTGATACCGACTCCATTAGTTGATATTGATGACTACCGGTGAGGATAAACTCACCCGCATTATCCCGTTCGTCAACGGCGACCTGAATGTAGGAGGCGAGATCGGGCATGTACTGGATCTCGTCGATAATGCAACCGCCCCGATGGGATTCGATAAAGGCACGAGGATCCTCCGCAATACGAGCCCTTTCGTCGGGACGTTCTAAATTAATAAGGGGAAGGGAGGGGAATGCTGTTCGACACAGGGTTGATTTGCCAGATTGTCGTGGGCCAACAACTGTTACTACAGGATATTGTTTTGCAAGACTAATGAGGTAGGGAGAGAGGGCCCGCAGAATCATATGTGTAGATTAGGGTTTAAATCCCTAATTTGCAAGAACTATTGAAATATCCAGAAATATCAAAAGGATAGGAAGATCAATTCACTTTCCGCAAGTAGCCGATCTGCGGTGTCGACATTGCAACAGAGCTTCTTAGGTGTCCGAAAGTTGCATGGATATTGTTTGTCGTCGCCCAGATTACCGATAAGGATTCATGCATGTTGGTACGGGGTCACGGCCATTAAGTTAAGGGGTTTTCCATCTAATGTAACCACACTTATTGGCGAGGAACCCTGTAAAGTAAGCAAGGCACTTAGCCGATAACTTATTAAGGGAGCTAAAAGCGATGCCGGACCCGACCACGCAGAAACTCACGATAGCTGAGTATAAGGAAGCGCAGACAAAGCTCAGCGAGCTAATGGCAAATGCTGTCA
>JAPLFS010000076.1 GCA_026390555.1 Pseudomonadota bacterium | reverse complement strand
GGAGGAGGCGAATAACACTAATAACCTATTCAGTAATTCAACCGACTTTTGATAGACTTCGAGCTTTTCATGACAAAACATATCTTCTATTAATCGGTTCTTTTCGAAATAAGTTTCCGCTATCGGAGCGGGAGCGGGAGCAGGTGACGGGAAGCGGTTCACGTTCCAGCGCAGGGATTCAGCATCCATTATCTTACATTCTTCGACCGGCTTTTCTTCCAACTGCCGCGCATAGTTATGCCCTCATCCAGTAGCTTCCCACCCACACTTATTGGTGAGGAACCGTTTTTCCTAACAAGAAGGGGTAGGACGTAGAGGTAACTTGAGTGCTGATTAGGCATCCTTCGGCGCAGGAGATGAGTTCTCGTTATCGTTACCGCTATAGTTACCGTTACTGCTGCGGTGTTTGCGTAGATATTTGTGAATAATTCGCAGAGATAGGGTTATTACGATCGCAATCATCGTTGCTGATGCTCCGAGGTCTTCGCGGTGAAACCCGACCGCCATTCCGACGCTGGCTGTTACCCACATAAGAGCTGCGGTGGTAAAGCCTGAAACTCCCTGCTTGGATCTAAAGATCGTGCCAGCACCGATAAAACCGATACCTGGTACGATCTGAGCGGCGATACGTCCCGGATCTCCTGAGTGAAAGGCCTGAACGCTATCCACGGATAGGATAGTAAAGATGCAGCTTCCCATGCAGATTAGAGCAAAGGTGCGGATGCTGGGATCTTTGCCCGCGATCTCGCGTTCAATCCCTATTAGCCCACCCAGGAGTGCGGCGATTAAAAGCTGTGCATTAAATCCAGTGTCAAAAACTGAGAGAAGATATGAGCCCATGTTTAAGAGTGTAGCACTCTGAAAGGGATCCGGTAAGATCCCATAATTTGCAACTATTCACTGGGTCAGGTACCTAACACTGCACCAATAGAGATCTTAAGGAAGTTCTCGAAGTCCTTTGCGTTCCTGTCCCCAGCTGCGACATTTGGGCGATTGCTAGCGATTAAAGCTAGTATCTTTTCAGTATGTAAGCTTCGCAGCTCCCTCTGTACCTCCAATCTGATAGAGGGACATCTATGCCAAACATGATTGACGATCAACTTTAACTCCTCTGCTGAGTGGGTTGGTAGATTGATCAGAGCTATAACGGAGGACGACCGGATAGAATCTTTATCAGCAGAGTAGGGCTCTAAAAGCATGAGTTTAGCCGCATTTCTAACGGCATCGTCTCCACACACCCTTAGGTAGCAAAGTGTGATGAGAGCGATACTTCTAACGGTACTCTTTGCGGCCAGAATCCTATGGAGCGCCGATGCTAACTGCTCTGTGGGCACATTTGCATCCAGAAGGGAGCGTAGGTTATCTTGAGCCTTTATGGCGTCGGGTGTCTCAATTATATTAGCAACCCGCTCCTCAAAGGTTCCCTGCACTGGTGGGATTCGCTCTATTTTTTGCATAGATTTTCGCAGCTACATATTACTGACAGATTAGCGTGGCCTATCCTGCCTGAGCGTGCGGAGTAATTCAAATATTGTTTTTAATTCGTGTAAATCGCTTGAACCGGCACTACCTACACGCCCTGTAAGCGGTCAAGGATAATGGCGCATGCTGCTCGAACGGAGAGGTGGTTATAGTTACTGGGGCCGTTGATAGGCTTTAGGACATAATCAGCCCGTTCCATCAGCTCCGTGCCCATACCCCAACCCGTGCCGAAGATCAGAAGATAGGAGCCTCCCTCAGTAGAGAATATCTCTTGCATCGCCGGGTATGAGATGCGGTCATCTCCGTCCCGTGCTGAGGTTGCGATGATTTTAGGGAGTTTACCGCTACGTTGCTCAATCTTCATGATCGCTTCATCGAGGTCGGTAACTATATCTAGAATACCGAGCGCATCCTGACGGTTTGGATTGTAAGTAGAACCGAAATCACCGTCCCAATGTTTCTTAATGGTACGTACGAGCGCTCTAATTGTCTGTGAAGGATGAGCAACGAAGAGCGCCTCGGCGCCATAGGTGCGAGAGCTGCGCGAGATATCGTGTACATCGATTAGGGTAACTGAGGTCGTAACTAAACGACCGGTCTTGTCGACCATCCCGTCGTGCAGTAACGCAACGTTCAGGCTGAAATTTTTGTTACTCACGCGGTTTCTCTTTGCTGGCTTTAAGTGTCGCTGTTTTTAGTTTGGCCTCAGAAAAACGCCACTTTGCGATTGAAGCGTGATTACCAGAGAGTAGGGTATCTGGCACCCGTAGTCCACGAAACTCCTCGGGGCGGGTATATTGCGGCGCCTCTACTAAGGTTCCATCGCCGCTTCCATCTCCAAGTGCTGGCGAGAAGGACTCCTGGTGCGTAGACTCGCTGTTGTGAATAACATCGGGGCGTAACCTAAGACAGGCCTCGATCACGAGCATTGCAGGAACTTCGCCGCCCATAACAACGAAATCGCCAATAGAGACCTCCTGATCGACAACGAGATCAATCACCCGTTGATCAACTCCCTCATAGCGGCCGCATACAAAGATAATCGAGTCGGTCTGTGAAAGTTCAGCAGCCTTGGCTTGGGTCAGGCGTTGACCAGCCGGCGAGAGTAGAATAACAGGCGCGTTTGGTAGGCGTGACTTAGCAGCCTCGATCGCCTTTACCAATGGCTCGGGCAGCATCACCATTCCAGCACCACCACCGTAAGGAGAGTCATCCACCTTGTAGTGCGGTGCCGCAGCGAAATCCCGAATATCTGTAACGGTAGCCGTTAAAAGCCCACGCGTAACGGCTTTTCCTACCAGGCTAGTTTTAAGAAAGCTCTGGAAGATATCGGGAAATATTGTTAGGAGTTCAACGTTCCACACAAAGCATATACCAAAAAAAAGCGGCCGTTTCATTGAAGAAACCGACCGCTAATAGATCTCTAAATTCAGATCGCCTGCTTACTTAGCGCGAGCAGCAGCTCGTAGCTTTCTATTCTTGCGAGCTGCCAGAGTCTTCTTAGTCTTGTGAGCCTCAATGGCCTCAACCACACCAGGGATCGTTTTTCTAATAAGAGAACGAACCACCTCTGTTGGCTTGGCACCAAGGCCGAGCCACTTCTTAATGAGGTCCTCTTTAAGAGAGACCCGAGCTGGATCACCAAGGGGATTATAAGTACCCACAACTTCAAGAAACTTACCGTCTCTCTTATTCTGTCTCTCGGTTGCTACAACGCGATATGCGGGTGATTTATGCTTACCGAGTCGCGCTAGACGAAGTACAACTGCCACAGTAACTCCTTTAAAAGGCTACCAGAAAAATGGAGCCGAACAAAAAATAGAAGCGTACTGTATACCAGAAGGGCTGCTTTGGTAAAGGGTTTGAGGGTTAGCGATAGTTATCAACGTTATCTCCCTAAAAACTCTCACCAGTTTCGTAGTACGTAGGGTTACTACAAGGTCGATAAGACTTAGTAGTAGTGAGTAAAATCAATCTATTAGCTAGCGGCGGCGACCAAACATAGCCCCCAGGCCGCCCAGGCCCTGTCCGCCCATCAGCCCAGCCATAGCGCCTGGTCCCATCTTCATAAGCTGCTTCATCATCTTTCGCATCTCTACGAACTGCTTAAGAAGCTTATTTACATCCTCAACGGTTGTACCGGAGCCCTTGGCGATACGACGCCTACGGCTGCCGTCGATAATATCGTGCTGGCGCCGCTCCTGATGGGTCATCGAGAGGATAATAGCCTCCAGGCGTGTAAACTCGCGCTCCTGCTTCTCTGGGTCGATCTGCTTGGCTATCTTGTTAAGTCCAGGGATCATAGAGGCAATTGAGGAGATGCTTCCCATCTTCTTAATCATCCGCATCTGATTAAGAAAATCTTCAAAGGTGAACTGATCCTTTTTGAACTTCTTCTCTAAATCGAGCGAGTCTTCAAGGGTGACCTGCTGAGTCGCCTTTTCAATCAGGGTGAGAACATCCCCCATTCCGAGGATGCGAGATGCCATGCGCTCGGGGTGAAAGGGCTCTAGCGCGTCGGACTTTTCACCGGTACCGATAAATTTGATAGGCTTTCCCGTTACAGCGTGCATAGATAAGGCAGCACCACCACGCGCATCACCATCAAGCTTCGTTAGGATTAAGCCCGAGAGCGAAAGGGTTTGGTCGAAGCCCTGTGCCACGTTGACCGATTCCTGTCCGGTCATAGCATCTGCAACGAGCAGGGTCTCGCTCGGATTCATTACGGCCGAGATCTGCCGTAACTCATCCATAAGTGCTGTATCAATCTGCAGCCTTCCAGCAGTGTCTATGATAATAACGTCACAGAGGTTCTTAGCAGCGTAATCACGGGCACGGATAGCGATATCAACCGGCTTATCGCTCACCGTTGAATTAAAAACAGGGATAGAGAGCGCAGCACCAAGGGTCTTAAGTTGTTCAATTGCCGCAGGGCGGTATACATCCGCAGGAACTAAGAGTGGAGAGCGCTTATAGGACTCCTTTAGGAGGCGTGCTAGCTTTGCCGCCGTTGTAGTTTTACCTGATCCCTGTAGTCCAACCAGCATGATAACGACAGGGGGACTGGAGCGCAGATCAAGCTCCGCTGCGGCGCCGCCCATCGTAGCGGTCAACTCCTCGTGTACTAACTTTATAATCTGTTGGTCGGGCGAAAGGCTTCTGAGGATGTCGGAGCCTATGGCCTTTTCAGTGATACGGGCGCAGAGATCCTTGGCTACTTTGAAGTTAACGTCGCCCTCAAGTAGGGCGCTACGAATCTCCTTCATGGTGGCTTCAACGTCGCTAGCGGAGAGTGAGCTGCGGCCCCGAATTTTTTTCAGAGCGCTTTCGATCTTGTTGTGTAGGAAATCAAACATATACTGCTAATTTTCGTTTATTAAAGCTCTTAAAGCAAGGCTCTAGCGCCCCTCTTCGATTGCAAAAGAATCAGGGATCTGAACCTGTGCTGGAGCATATGAACGGTGACCGTAAGTCTGAGCGCTTTGATAGCGCAACATAGCTGCGGGTAGGAGCTTTTCGAGCTCCTCAAGCCGAGCCTCCGTTGCTGGATGTGAGGAGAAAAACTGTAGGGAGCCTCCGCTAGAGCTATGCTCCTGCTCAAGGCGTGACCAGAGTGCTAACGCCTCGTACGGATCAAATCCGGCGTCCGCCATAAGAAAAAGCCCAATCTGATCAGCCTCAAGTTCCTGACGGTGCGATTCCGGATTAACCACGAAAGCCTTGAGCATCTCAGTTACCAGCCCCCCAGCTATTCTGCCCAATCCAGCGTACCCGGGCTGACTTGCAACAGCGCTACCAACAACATCACCACCCACTGTTGAGACGATAGAGCTCGCCTCTTCATAGGGGGTTGGGCGGGTATGTCCGGCCAGTACGTGGCCGAGCTCGTGCGCTAATACCGCTGCAAGCTCGCCATCGGTATAGGCGGTATTGAGCATGCCGGTCCAAACGAAGACGAAATTTCCCCTAGTAGCAGCGGCATTTACAACATTATCGCCCTTGAGGACGTATACGTTCCAGGGGCTCTGTCCAGCGTTAGCCGCGCTAGCTAGTCGCTCCACTAGGTCACGCACGCGCCAAACGTTGCGGTCATCACGATCGATCGGATAGCTCTTATTAAGAACGGAGAGCACCTGCAGTCCATAAGCCTCATCCTCGGCTGTTACGTATTCGCCGTAAGGGATCTCGCCTGGTTTAATAGCGGAGCGGCCGGGACCGCAGGCACTTAAAAGCAGCAGGAAAAGGAACGAAACGGAGAACCATACACGCATAACGACCGGTATAGTTTATAGCCCCGGAATATATTTAAGGTAGGCGAGAGCCCCACGGGGGCGCCGCTTGCAGGTGACCCTGGTCTTATCGCCCTGCGGTAGAAAGCTAACGCACTCCCAGCCCTCAAGTCCTAACTTAGCTAGCTCCTCCTGGAACTGCTCGGCGCTTAACGCTATTGAAAGCTCCTTAACCCGATACTCCCACCTAAAGAGCTTCTCTACCTCATCTTTTGTCAGGTTTTGTAGATCCTCGGAGTGCGGCCCTACAGCCTCCCGTACCTGTTCTGTAGCCCGCTCAAGGTTCTCATGTATAGTTTTAATGACCGAGCCGAACGAGTTCTCATCGGGAACGTCGCCATCTGAAAGGTCGGGTACGTCGCCATCTGAAAGGTTAGTGTCCTGTTCGGAATCCAGCGGTGTTGGGTCTACCATCTGAGTTGGGTCTAATGGAGGAGTATCGGAATCCTTGCAAGCACTTAGGGGAAGTGTTGCGACAAGTGCCAAGGCAATGGCGCAAGCCGTTGTCGTCATTGCATCTTTTAGGCGAAATCCAGTAGTAACTGGTCACCGTAGTTTAATGTCGCGATTCAAGCTATTGAGATTACGGCGAAGTTTCATAGGTAATTCGATTGGTCGTCCCCTGATCGGGGACGGCAGATTTTGTGACCAGTTAATGTTTTCACCCCCACCGCATTGCAGCGCCAGCAGCTTGCGCTGCTGGACGGGCTCCGCAAATCGGCCCCTGAGGGGCTATTGAGTGTCATTACCGTATGAGAATATTTCTGGAACATGGTGACTAGTTACTTATACTATAGGATTATTCGGTGATTAGCTTTAACGATAGCGGGTCTGCTCGTCAGATTCCAGCTAACTTTGCAATTCAGTATTCGGCCAATGAGATAGCCATACGAATAAAGGCACTTGGAGCCGAGATCGGCAGTTGGTGTCAACGGGTGTGGGGTGAATCCCACACGGATGTTCTCGTTATCCCGGTTCTCAGGGGTGGGGTGTTCTTTTTCGCCGATCTAGTGCGGGAGTTCCCTACATCAATCGAGATCGCCCCCGTTCGAACCGAGGGGTATGAGGCGGAAACCTCCGGTGTTCAAAAAGCCTCGGTAGCGGTGTACGCCGATGGGTTGGCTGTTAAGGGACGGGTAGTGCTTGTCGTTGACGATGTGTGCGACTCCGGAAGGACCCTTGAGGCGCTGGAGAGAGATTTAATGGAGCGTGGCGCGCGTGATGTGCGAACCGTTGTGTTAATCCGACGGCTACTAGACCGCCCCTCCTTTGTGCCCTGCTGGATCGGATTTGAATACAAGGGGCCGGAGTGGTTCGTAGGCTACGGTATGGACGATGGGCAACGGTGGAGAAATCTTCCAGCGGTTCATATCATTAAGCGGGGCTGCTAGAGCATGGGGAACGCTGTGACTCATAACCAGGAAGATACTCAAGCAAGCGCTGCGAGCAGCGTTGATTACGTTGTTGATATCGTAAATCTTTCAAAGAGTTTTCAGCGCAGAACCCGATCCGGAGCGAGTTATACAACCCTCAAGAGCGTGCTGCTCTCGATCTTTCGGCGTCGTAATAAAATTAGCGTAGAGTCTGGAACTATAACACATGCGATTAAGGATCTGACGCTACGCATTCCAAAGGGTGCTTCGGTTGGTCTGATTGGTCGAAACGGCTCAGGTAAATCAACCTTCCTTAAGTTAGTAACTGGGATCTATAAGCCTGATACCGGCTCAGTTTCGGTGCTAGGCCGGATTGCGGCCTTGATTGAGCTTGGGGCCGGATTTCACCCCGATTTTACCGGGCGAGAGAATTTGCTACTTGCTGGGGTGATGCATGGACTCTCCCGCCAAGATATTGAGAGCAGATTTGACGATATCGTAAAGTTTGCAGAGCTTGAGCATGTTATTGACGATCCGGTTCGCACCTATTCATCCGGAATGTTTATGCGACTGGGATTTAGTATCGCCATTCACACCGATCCCGATGTGTTGCTGGTGGATGAGGTTCTGGCGGTAGGCGATGCCGGATTTATCGCCAAGTGTAAGGATCGGATTGCAGAACTACGCAAAGAGGGAAAGACCCTTATCCTTGTAACGCACGACCTTGATGCTGTGGAGCGTTGGTGTGATGAGGCGATCTGGTTAGATGCAGGAGAGGTTAAGGAGCGCGGGTACCCAAGGCGCGTGATAGATTCTTACCGTCACTTTATCGAGAAGGGCGAGGAGCAGGGGCTACTTGAGGTTGAGCGTAAGCCAAAGGCAAGCTCTGGCGATGACACAGGGGCAGCTCTAGAGAGTGCGCGTTGGGGGAGTCGAGAGGTTGAGATTACGCAGATTCAGCTCCTTGATGCTCAGGGGGAGGAGAAACGGGTCTTTCATCCCGATGATTCTATCTCTATACGGGCCTCATACCGCATGAACTCCGAGCAGAGTGACGTTGTGTTTGGTATCGGAATTAACCGTGGTGATGGACTGCCGATCTTCGGCACCAATACGGATATAGACCGTATTAAAATTCCGACCCTTAAGAGTACTGGTGAGATAGAGTGTACTTTGCAGAGAACTAGCTTGCTTGATGGGGCTTTTTCGCTCGATCTTGCAGTTCACCGTAGCGACGGCTACCCATTTGATTATCATAAGGGCGCTATTCATTTCTCAGTGCGCTCGGATAGACGCGAGGTCGGTGTGATCTCACCCGTGAGAGAGTGGCGGATTAACAGCGAGGTATGCCCATGTTCTTAGTAGGGGCGGAGTTATGGCGCTTTAGAGCGTTAATTCAGGCCTTGGTACAGAGGCATATCGCTACCCGTTATCGTGGATCGTTACTGGGGTTCTTGTGGTCGTTTCTAAATCCGCTCTGCCTGATGGGGGTCTATACCCTGGTGTTTAGCTACTACATGCGTTTTGACGGCGGTAAGCACTATCACCTGCTGGTCTTTGCAGGACTGCTCCCCTGGATCTGGACAAGTAGCGCCCTAAGCGAGGGCACCTCAGCACTCGTTAGTAGTGGGCACCTGATCACGAAGTCGATGTTTCCTGCTCATATCTTACCCTTTGTCAGCGTGACCTCAGCGATGATTCACTTCGTGTTGGCGCTACCGATGTTGATAATATTTATGTTAGCGGCCGGCATGGCTATTCCCGCCACATGGTTCCTTGTGCCGGTGTTTATTCTGCTTCAATTCATTATCCTAAACGGGGCTGTTTTGGCGCTAAGCGCGCTGAATGTTTTCTATCGAGATGTGCAGCACTTGGTTGGTAATATGCTAACCTTTCTGTTTTTTCTCTGCCCCGTAGTGTACCCGGCCTCCGCTGTGCCAGCGCGCTTCAGGTTCTTACTTGATGCCAATCCCTTTGCGGTGCTTACGGAGTGCTACCAGAAGATCCTAATTGATGGAGTGGTTCCAGGTGGGCTCGCTTTTGTCTCTTTAATCTTGGTAGCTGCGCTTTCTATGGGTATAGGTCTCTGTGTGCATAGCTACTTTAGAGAGAGGTTTGCAGAGGCATTATGAATAGCCGTCAACCAGTTCATCAGCTTGTGCATACACTTAGTTACGGTGATGCCATTTCGACCGAGGTCTTGGCGATGCAGCGCGCCTTACGGGGGCTCGGACATGCAAGTGAGATCTATGCTATCGGAGAGCATCCACAGATGCGTGGTCGATCAAGACCGTACAAAGAGGTGCTCGATCAGCAAGGCGCGGATCTGATCCTGCATTATTCCTTAGGCTCTCCACTTAACGAACTCTATGCTGCTTGGAGCAGAGGGCGCAGGATCCTAGTCTATCACAATATTACACCGGCCAGTTGGTATAACGGAATTAATCGGCGGGTTGCTCTTGATATCGAGCGGGGGCTTTTGGAGCTTCCAGAGATCTGCGCAAGCTCGGATGTTATCTGGGCGGACTCCCCATTTAATGCAGCAGAGCTTGGAACCTTGGGCTTTGCGGCTGAGGTGCTTGAGCTGCCGATTGATCCCCAGCGCTGGGATCTTCCACGCAACGAGGGGGTGTTTAATATAGTGCGGGGCATGCAGGAGCTACATCTACTGCATGTTGGTCGACTAGCTCCCAATAAATGTATCGAAGATATTATTAAGTCATTTTACTTTCTTTATACCCATATTACAAAGAAAAGCCGTCTCTGGTTGGTTGGAATCGACACAGACACCGAGCTGTACTCATTCTCTCTGCGTGATCTGACACAACGGCTGGGGATTGAACATGCTGTTGAATTTAGGGGCTGCATGGCTGACGAGGAGGTGCGTGCCATGTACGAGGCCTGTAGCGTCTATGTTTGCATGAGTGAACATGAGGGCTTCTGTCTTCCAATTATCGAAGCGATGCACTTCGGCCTGCCGGTTATCGGATACGGGGCTGGAGCGGTTCCTGATACTATTGGGGCTGGTGGGGTTATCGTGCGTGAAAAGCGGTACGCCGAGATGGCGCAACTTATGTATGAACTGGCTAAGCCAGGAGAACTCCGTTCGAAAGTTATTGAAGCTGGGCGGCTGCGGGTGCAGGATTTTAGCTACGAGCGCTTTACGGCGCGCCTTGCCGAGCTCTTACACACACTCAAAGATAGCGCGAGGGCGTGCGCAGTATGATCTCGGTTGGTTTTGATATCAGCGCACTTGATCCCGCCTTTAAGTCCCACTCACAACGTGGAATAGGGCGCTATGTAGCGGAGCTTACAAGGTCCCTTAAGGCGGCGACCGAACCGGACCTCTTGGTTGAGTGGTTTGATCACAAAACGTTACTGCATCAGGGAGTGTGCGCGCAGGCGATTAATTGTCTGCCGGTCGGAAGAACGACCGTACGCCAACAGCTACTTTATCCCTTAAAGCTGAACGCGGGCAGCATGAAGGGCTTGTCGTTCGTGCACTTTCCAGCCCATATGGACGCGCCGGCCTGGAGTCCTAAGCCGTTTGTCCTAACGGTACTGGATCTTATTCCACTTATTTTAGAGGATCTTTATCGAGCAAATCGACCAGGGTGGAGGTTTTCCTTTGCGCGTTGGCTTGAGATTCGCTCGATTCAACAGGCAGCATTTCTGCTCGGCATCTCCGAGACAACAGCCAACGATATTCACCGACTACTAGGAGTTCCACGCGAGAGGATTATGGTAACGCCGCTCGGCGTTGACCAAAGCTTCTTTGAGATCTATCAGCAGCGGGTAAGTTACTCAGGGGATCGCTTAGAGGAGGACTCCCTTGATCTCCGTGTGCGACTTGGAATTCCTACCGGACGTCCAATTATCCTGTACGTTGGTGGTCACGATGAGCGTAAAAACATTCGCATCTTAGTTGAGATCGTCTCGCAGGTGATTCACGAAGTTGAGAGAGTTGGTGGTGAGGCTCCGGTGCTCGTTATGGCCGGTAGAGTAAACTCGGCCAAAGAGGAGGAGCGTTTAAATCTGGCGCTGTGGGATTTCTCGATGGCGTCGGATACGGTCAATCTCGGCTATGTTTCTGATTCCGATCTGCATGCTCTCTACGGGGAGAGCGCTCTTTTTCTCTTTCCAAGTCTGTATGAGGGCTTCGGGTTGCCGGTGCTTGAGGCCATGGCGGCTGGGTTGCCCGTTGTATGTTCAAACACCTCCTCTATGCCCGAGGTGCTTGGAGATACAGGCCTTACATTTAATCCGCACGACGTTAGGGCGGGGTGCAAGGCGGTGCTTCAGATCCTGCGCGACGGGGATGCTGCAAGGAAGTTATCTGAGGCTGCCTATCAACGCGCTAGGGAGTTCACCTGGGAGCGCACTGGGCGTGTAACGATTGAGGGCTATCGTGCCGCTGCTGAGTTGATTGGGGTGAGTGGCTCTAAATTGTCCGCAACTGAGATTCGCCCCATTATTACAGGGAGCGATCGTGCGGCATAGCGCTAAGGCGTTACCTCGAAGCACCCTGCGGGAGCTCCTCCTGATAGTGTTTCTAATGATCGTTGCTACCGCAGTACGGCTCGACTTTATGCGGGGCGTGCAGTGGAGCATCGATGCGGATGAGGCCATCGTTGGTTTAATGGGAAAGCATATCCTTGAGGGGCGCGGGATTCCGACCTTCTACTACGGGCAGCACTATATGGGCTCGCTTGAGGCGATCTTAGCCAGTGGTTCCTTTGCGCTTTTCGGTATTAGTAATTTTTCGCTACAGCTCGTCCCATTACTGTCTGCAGTTGCGCTTGTCCCCATTATGCATCGGCTTGGATCGGTGCTGGGAGGCTTGCAGGCCGGTCGTGTAGCGGCGCTGCTAATGGCTCTTCCACCTGCGGGGCTTATTATATGGAGCAGCAAGGCGCGTGGGGGTTTTATTGAGATCCTGCTGCTTGGAGCCCTGGCGCTACTTCTCACAACGCGCTGGCTACAGGGCTCCGTTACACGGCGCAGCTATCCGGTGCTACTCGGTATAATCCTAGGGCTTGGCTGGTGGGTTAATAATCAGATCGTATATTTTATTATTCCGGTAGCGATCTTTAGCGCGCTTTGTCTTGCACGTGAGCTGCTTACGGGTGCGCTTTCAGTTGCGAGTACGGCCCGTATCGTTGCCTATGGAACAGCCGCCTTTCTGATCGGGAGTGCGCCCTTTTGGCTATATAATTTTACGCATGATTTCCGATCGTTCGGTATGTTCGGTTTGGCAGATGGGGATGAGATTGCTAAGCACAGTGCGGGGCTCTTCGCGGTAGCTCTTCCGATCTTATTCGGCGCGGTGCGCTTCTGGAGCGTTGAAGGGATCTTTCCAGGGGCTGTTACCGGCGCTTATCTAATCTATGGGGTGGTTTTTTTTGTAGTTATCATCGCACGCTGGCGGCAGATCCTTAGCCTCTTTGTGGGGCAGGTTGACCGCAGTGCGCCGGTAGAGCTAACGCTGCTCGTTATTCCGGTAAGCTGTATAATTTTTACGATAAGCTCGTATGGATGGCTCGTACAGGCGCCAAGATATCTGCTGCCGATCTATGTAAGTCTATTTGCCATAAGTGGGGTGGCTGTTGCTTATAGCGCGCGCTGGTCTAGGGGGCTTGCGGCGCTACTGCTGGCAGGACTCATCTTTCTGAACGTAACCTCCGCTTATTCAGGTGGTCGCGCCGTTGGTGGGGAGCCTATTGTATTTGCAGGCGAGCGAGTTGCCTGCGATCATACGCAGCTTATCACTACCCTTGATAAGTTAGGGATTAACTTTGTTCGAACGAACTACTGGATCGGATACCGCCTTGCCTTTGAGACCAAGGAGCGTATTACCTTTTCGATGTTTCAGGAGCCATATCAAGTTCGTATTCCAGAATATGAGAGTAATTTAAAGCCCGAGCAGCGAGAGATCGTTCCACTAGTGCTAGTGCCAGCACAGGCAAAGCTGGTACGGCAGGCTTTTAGGGTAGGGCAGGTATCCTTCTCTGAAATTGAGGCGAGCGGTTACGTTATTATCTATAACCTCAAACTCTCTAGCACTCCTGAACAGGGTACTGAGCCCTCCGTTATAATCTCAAGCGATCATATTGCAAGCGTTAAGGCCTCTGGCCCGCAACGTGCTGAGCAGGCGATTGACGGAGACTTTGCTACTCGTTGGGGAAGCGGCGCGCCGCAACGCCCCGGAATGTTCTATCAGCTTACCCTTACAACACCCCTTGTCGTGCAAGGGATAGGGTATGATATCGGAATGTGGCCATACGATGGCCCACGCGGGCTTAAGATCGAGCTACTACTTCCTGATGGAACTAGGGAGAGCGTTCTGCCGCCTGAGGATTACGCAGCGCTCAGTTACTTATATCAGATTAATAGGGCATTTAAATTTCGGTTTCCTGCTAGGGTTATCTCTGGTGTTATTTTAACCCAGACTGGACAGGACGCTCGGATGGACTGGTCGATCGGAGAGCTGCAGCTCTTTGCTTCGCCTAGTACCGCACAACAGTAACGCCTGCTAGGGAAGATTAAGGAGCCCCACAATGAAGACCCTCATACTCAAGGCGCTACGTTATCTCGTAGGGCTTGCTGTGCTCGTAGCCCTAGTATACCTAGCAGATATTAGGAGTGTGGTTACCTCCCTGGCTTATATCTCTCTGTTCGATCTATTTATTCTTTTAGTACTTTCATTTTTTCTTGTTTTAGTTAGCGTTATAAAGTGGCGCATATTCCTTGCGCGGTTGGGGATCGTAGCAACTGTAACGCGTCTCTATCGACTTTACCTGGTAGGGTACTTTGTTAATCTTATTATGCCCTCCTACCTGGGGGGGGATGTGGTGCGTAGTCTCTATATCGGGGCTAATGTTGACAAGGTGCATGCGGTCTCGGCCACCATGCTTGAGCGTTATACTGGATTTATTGCGATGATAAGTATGGCGCTGATAGCGCTCTTATTTGCGCCTAATATTCCAAAGGAGCTGACCATCGTTGTTATCTGCACAGCGCTTTCGCTGGTAGTTGTAAGTGTGGCGCTCTTTCGTGGATATACTGCAAAGCTCGCCCGTTGGATAAACATTCCAGAGCGCTTCGTGCAGATCCTTAAAAAGGTTGAGCAAAGCTTGAGATGGGGAATGATTGACCGCAAGCTTTTGCTACGGGCCTTTCTGCTCTCGGTAACGTTTCATCTCCTTACGATCCTCAACACTGCGGCGGTTGGGCATGCCGTAGGGTGGGTAGATATTCCTTGGGGAGATCTATTTGTCGTTGTGCCCCTTATCCTAATAGTTGGGGCGCTACCGATCTCGCCGCAGGGGCTAGGGATACAGGAGGGGGCCTTTCTCTTCTTCTTGCACGCCGTTGGTGCCTCGTCAGGTGAGGCACTAGCAGTTGGGCTAGTTCTGCGCGCCAAGTCTTATCTGCTGGCTGGCCTTGGGGGCTTCTTATGGATGGGGCTAAAGAAGGGGGCGGCGCCTGCTACTTGTCGTTAGCCTTGGCAGATGTTCCGACTGCTGAGAGCGGCGGTAGATCGCAGAGCGCTCTAGCGACTGAATCCTTCCTCGTTGCCTGGTGTGCACGCCAGTAGAGCTTCTCGTTGATGGTTCCGGAGCAGCTTTTGCAGGTAAAGCTCTCCCAGTTAAGAGCGGCGGCGAGATCTAGACAGCTATCGTAGTTGGCGCACCCGTAGCGGCGTTCCGGGGGCTCCATGGTTTCAACAGCGGCGTCCTCGTCATCAACAGAAGCGAGATCCACAGCGCTGTTTGTTCCAAACTGTAGGGGTAGCGGTGAGAGCAGGGATTCCTCAGATGAAGTGACCTCAAAAGGTCCCTGGATTTCCTGCCCGATAGCTTTGGTCATAAATACTTGGAACGCCTGGTTTTAGCCCACCCCGTTACTTCCCTCTACCAAGGTGACACAACTCAACTACTTGATCAAATGGGTAACTATTCACCCCATTTTTCTGTAACTGGTCACCGTAGTTTAATGTAGCGATTCAAGCTACTCAGATTACGGCGAAGTTTCATAGGTAATTCGATTGGTCATCCCCTGATCGGGGACGGCAGATTTTGTGACCAGTTAATGTTTCCACCCCAGTTTGCTCCGCAAACTCGCCCCTTTATAGGGGCTAACGCACACCGGTCTGTCTGACCCTTTGAATAGATACCCTTACTTACGTTTCCTATAGGTAGACTAGCGGGAGCGCTTTATGTACCCTTATCAGGTTGCCATGAATACTGAATCTCAAACACCAGTAGCTCTCCCGCACTTAAGGGTTGAGGTTATCTCGGATATCGGGCAAGGGCGTGTTTTTCTTATTATTGTAGACGATCTCAACTATATAGCGCTGGCGCATGAGATCGCGCTGCAACTTAGTCAGAGGGCGCGTGTGGTTACCCTCTTAAGTGCTGCGGTAACGGCTACTTCATGGGAGCCCCTATCGGAAATCCTCTCGGAGCTGGTAGCAAAGCTCGCTATACGACAGGCCAGCCTAGTCGGGTTGGGGGCGGGGGCCACGTTGGCGCAGAATCTTGTCTTAGTAAATCCCAAGTTGGTTCGTACCCTGGTCGTTATTGATTCAAGCTCGCGGCCACACCCTAGTCGTTGGGAGCGCTTAGTGGATCGGATCGAAGGGAAACTTCCGTTCGGACTTCCACTGCGTCTTGGGCTGCAGGGTTTTAACGTAAAATCGTATCTCCACCGTTTAAGGTGTCCGTTATTGGTAATCGGGACACAGCGCGCCAGCTCATTCATTCTTAGTGAGCTACAGAGCCTAGCTAGTCTTGCCCCGACGGCGTGGCAGGTGACGGTGTCGGATAAAGATTCGCAAACTGAAGCGGCCGCTCTGACTGAAACGATCCTCGCCTTCCAGGATACCCCTGCCAAGTGCCCACAGAAGAACATTTAAGGAATATTTATGACGAAGCCATCCCCAATGCCACCCCCAATGATCGAATCACAGGATAAGCCGTGTACCCTTACACGAGATATGCTTCCTGAGCTTCTAAAAACTATCGCTCAAGAGCAACACGCGACGACAGCCACCTGGAACGCAGTAGATGCGCTTGAGCTGTTGATAGAGGCTGGGCAATTTAGAGCGGCTAGATCACTTGCAATTAGTGTTTGTAAGATAGTTGAGACAACCCCGCGTCATCGCCTCTTTAAGGGCTATGCGGCGCTGTGCGAGTTGATGGAGGAGGGTACGATTACACACAACGTAGGAACGATAGAGGCCCTCTACGTAGAGATTCACCACGCAGGACACTCGGATGCCGATAAGGTTCGTGCGGCGATGTTGCTTGCGCGGGCGCTCTTTGTTGGAGTAGCGCTCGGGGTGCTGCATGATTCAGAATTAATACGAGCTAGGACGACCCTCCTAGCTGAACTTGATCGTTGTAGTGCGAATAGTTCGGAGCTGCAAGCGCAGGTTGGACTCGAGCTCGCGAAGACCTATATGTATGCGCCACAACCGGAGCTGCTTCCAGCGCAATTAATCCTTGAGAAGATCGAGCGCGAGCTGAGCTATCAGCAGAGGGGCTCCGAGTTGGCCTTTGAAATTTTGCGGGCCCGTTACCATGTAGAACGGGCCGGAACCGATAGATCGATAACAACCGTATCGCCCGAAATGCTACGTGCCCAGGCTGTACCTCTGGGGGCGGTTGCGCGCGGGGTGGCCGAACTCTCAATTGCTCGAATGCTAAAGACTAATTCATACGAGGCGCAGTTAATTGAGGGCGCGTGTCTACTGTTCGAAGAAAACGAATACCTCTCTGGGATGCTTGAGGGGTTCTTATTGCTGGCGCAGGCTGCGGCTGCGCAGCGCTATAATTCACGAGCAATGACCTATTTTACCAAAGCGCTCACTCAGGCAGAGCGGGGTGGGCTGCTGCAAGGGGCCTTACTTGCAAAGCTTGGAGCACTTCAGAGCGCGCTCACCCTAGGGGAGCTTAAAAAGGCGCAGGAGTTTGGAGTTGCGCTTGAAGACGCGTTGCGCTCAGAGATGGCTGTGGGCCTAATCGGTACCAGTGTGGTGTCCGCTGCGCAAATAATGGGAGATAGCGCTGCTGCAACCAGGAGTGCAAAACGGTGTGAGGCTTTCTTTAGAACCCGCGGACTCAAGATGGCACAGGCACAGGCCGGATATATGCTGGGTTCCTGCTACGCCGCTATAGGCGATTGGAACAAAGCGCAAAAGATCTGTGCTACCTCGGTCGCTATTGAAGACGAGCGACGGGCCTATATCTCAGCGAGTGAAAAGCGAGCGGCGCTGGTTCAGGCACTCGCCATGGCGGAGTTCACCGAGCGTGGATATATCTCTAAGAAGAAGTTGCAGCAGGTACATAGGATCTTATATGAGGCTGAGCTAGCTCTTGAGCCGTTCGGAAATGCCCCACAGGCGCTAAAAACGAAGGCCAAGCTGTTCTCAACCCTGGCGCAGCTGTGCGTTATAGCTAAGGACCCTGTAGAGGCGGTTCGCCATCTGAACAGTGCACGAAAGTTATATGAGGAGCTCGATTCTAAACTCGACGTTGCTTTAACGAATGCCGTCACCGGGCTGGCGTTGCTTGAGGTCGGAAAAACTCGGAGTGGAGAGATCTTTGAAGAAGCGCACCGCACGCTACAAATAGCGCATGAGTTTTTTGATAAACCCCAATACAATCCGATCCGTTGGAAGTTAAAATACTACCTCTCAATCTCGGCCTACCTCAGCTCACAGGCCAAGGGGCACGGAGCTTCGGGGCATTCCTGGCGTGCGGCTGCGGCAGACTGGTTGCGTGGGGCTGTGAATGATGTTGGCGAACTAAATATGGTTCAGGGCTCAAGCCAGGACTCAGCCGAGTTCTCTCCTGGCTTAAAGCCAGAGGTGTTAGAGCCCCTTAAGAGGGCGCTTGGGGTTAAGGTTAAATCTCGTTCACGAGGGTCAAATCAGGGTGATTTTGCATTTGGAAGCCCTGAGGATGGCGGGTATCTGCACTAAATCGTTACAATGCTGTTATGGCGGTGGGCTCTCGACAGCGGACCTTTGAGAGGTTAGATTATCTACGGTAGTTATAGACTGTAATTCTAGATTGTGGTGTGGTAACTACCCAGGGGCTTAGTAGAGGATCGCTATGAAGATAGGGTGGTTAGTGTGTGTATTTGTGGTGGTTGGGTTATCTTCCACAACTATTGCGCAGGCACAGAAGATAGTCATTATCGACACCCAGAGGGTGATAACGGAGTCGATTATCGGCAAGGCTGCCAAGAACAATCTAGAGGTAGAGATTAAGAAGGGGCAAGCAAAGGTTGCAGCCCTTAAGGCTGACTTCGAAAGGCAGCGCTCAGATCTTGAGAAGCAGTCCGCCATTCTATCCGGTTCGGCTCTTGAGTCTCGTCGAGAGGAGCTTGAGCGCAAGCAGGTTGAATTTCAGCGCATATTTCAGGATATTCAGGAGAAGCTTGCTCGTAGCAACGATGCAGAGATCTCAAAGGTAGTTAGTCAGATTAACGAGTTAGTAAAGGCTCTCGCACAGGAGAAGGAGTATCAGTTCGTATTTGAGCGAGACAGAAAGTCGGTGCTCTTCTCGTCAGAGCGGATTGATATTACCGATGAAGTTGTAAAAAGTTTAGATAAGAAAAGGGTGGCGCTGTAGGAGTATGGCAATACAAGAGCAACAGGAAAACGAGCATAAGGTGTTTATGGATATCAACGAGATTCAGAAGTGGATCCCGCACCGTTATCCATTTCTACTAATTGATAAAGTTATTGAGTTGGAGCCGAATGTTAACATCGTTACAGTCAAGAATGTAACGGCCAACGAGGGCTTCTTTCAAGGACATTTCCCCGAGCATCCGGTTATGCCGGGCGTACTAATCATGGAGGCGATGGCGCAAACGGCCGCGGTTTTTGCCCGCTATTCAGAGCCAAAGCTCCTCAGTGGTAAGGTCTTTTACCTCGTTGGTGCTGATGGTTTTAAGTGGAAACGTCAAGTTATTCCGGGCGACACCCTTCATATTCATATGAAAAGTATTAAGAAGCGTAATCCGCTCTGGATTATCGCGGGAGAGGTTCTAGTTGATGGCAAGATCGTTGCATCAGGCACGCTGACAGCTGCGGCAGTATAGCTACGTAGTATAGGTATTTAATGAGCAGTCAGTCGATTCATCCAAAAGCGATAGTTAGTTCCTCGGCCAAGCTAGGCGAGGGCACTACAGTCGGGCCTTTTTCAATCATCGGGCCAGATGTAGTTATAGGGGCTAATAACGTTGTCAGATCGCACGTCGTTATTGAGGGTCGAACGAGGATTGGCGACGAGAATATATTCTACCAGTTCTCATCAATTGGGGCAGCGCCGCAAGATCTTAAATATCATGGAGAGCCAAGCGAGCTTCATATCGGAAGCCACAATATAATCCGCGAGTGCGTGACCCTCCAGCCTGGAACCGAGGGCGGTATTATGCGCACATCGATAGGTGACCATAACCTCTTTATGGCAAACACCCACGTTGGGCACGATTCAATAGTGGGCAGTCGGTGTGTTATCGCCAACGGCGCTGCACTTGCAGGACACGTTACGCTCGGCAGCGGGGTGATCGTAGGGGGTCTCTCCGGTATTCACCAGTTCGTTCGACTGGGGGATGTATCTATGATCGGAGCTGGGGCGATGGTCGCGCAGGATATCCCACCATATTGTATGGCGCAGGGCGACCGCGCGACTATTCAGGGGCTTAATCGTATCGGGCTAGAGAGGAACGGGGGAACTCGAGAGGATCTAGCAACACTGCGAGAGATCTATAGGATAGTCTTTACCTCTGCGGTTCCAGAGGTACAGGGCAAGGTCTTCAAGGAGCGAGTAGCATATTCTCGCACGGTGGCTGAGGGGTGCCAAAGGGCACTTGATCTGGTGGCCTTTCTAGAGAGCTCAGATCGCGGGGTCGCTTCTCATCATAAGATGGGGAATGATGCGGTCGAGGGCTAGGGTAAATAGGGCGGAGTATCTTTTCTAAGGTACTTTGACTTTCCGCCATATGCCTGAACGATTGCCCCTATAAATATTTGGTAATAAATATTTAGTTTGGGGTCACTTTTGCTCCACGATGCGGCGAAGCGCTGGGAACGCCACTCTCCAGAGTGGCTAGGTATAAATGCTCAGGTGTACGATTAAGGATAGGAAGATCAATTCACTTTTTAGCCTACCAGAAGAACACTAGGGGACAAGCTAAGTAGTAGACCAGAAGTCACACTGTACCAATACTTATTCAAGGGTTCTGTTGCAATGTCTAGACTGCAGGTCAGCTACTTGCGGAAAGTGAATTGATCTTACTATCCTTTATCCTTCACAATTGGCTTCTAATATCGACTAATAACCTTAAAACGACTCCCATGGATACTGAATTAACCCAATTTTCATTTCTATGGCTACTAGCAAGAGAGATTCTGGTCGGCACTGCACTCTTGTTGGTAGTACTTGTTTTTCATGGAAGCGCTATCAACCACGTCATCATGAGGTTTGAACGCCAAACTACAAATAACTTGGCCTATAAAGAGTACAACTGGATATTTATTCACTTTTATGTAGCTTTTATCTTTATTGCCCTGATTCATATCTTTGAAGTATTGATATGGGCTTTCTTTCTGTTGAAGCTCGGTTTGATTAGCAACGTTTTATTGGCAGTTATATTTTCTGGGAGCTGTTACACCACGGTAGGTTTTGCTACTGACAACCTTCCATACGGATGGAGAACACTCGCATTCTTTATTACCTTTACGGGCTTATTTTCATTAGCCTGGACCACTTCAGTCATGATCGGTATGACCAATATTTATAGAGAGGCGTGGAAAGCAAAATACCTTCGGGGGCATCATTAATGTATTGCTGTGATGGATCATTGGTATTGATCATTGGTACCGGGTCACTTTTGCTCCACGATGCGGCGAAGCGCTGGGAACGCCACTCTCCAGAGTGGCTAGGTATAAATGCCCAGGCGTGCGATTAAGAATAGGAAGATCAATTCACGTTTTAGCCTACCAGAAGAACACTAGGGGACAAGCTAAGTAGTAGACCAGAAGTCAACCCGTACCCACGGCCATTAAGTTAAGAGAGGTGGGCAGCATAGCAGCACTCTAATCAGGCTTAATTTCAGCTTGATGCCGGGGGAACTAAACACCACTTGTGGGTGCTTGAGTCCTTAACTTTATGGCCGTATCCCTGTACCAATGATCTTTCGCGGAAAGTGAATTGATCTTCACTATCCTTTTAAGAGTTAACTTGTAGTTCCATCTTCATAGGATAGCACCGTATCGGCGTACCGCTGATTTCGACGGTGGTTTCAGGACCAGTATCCGTGAAGCCGATCTTGCGGTAAAAATTTTGAGCTGTGATCGTAGCATGGAGGGTGACTCGCTCCACTTTCGCGGTTTTGATCTCTTCTAGCATCATATCAACAATCGCTTTACCTAAAGATTTGCCAACAACTTTTGGTGTAAGATAAAGGCCAAAAATTTGCCCGTGCTTTAATCTCTCTTTCTCAAATATCTTGAGGTGACCGTACCCCTCAATAATCCCATTGTCCTCGACAACCCAAACCAAGTCATTCTTGATTGAGCCAACCCTTTGATCCGCGCGATAAGGACGATGCCCCCACACCTGAATCTCCTGAAGAGAATAGTCTTTTGAGCAAATCTCCTGAATGGACTTCATATGAGCGAGATGAATAGCTTCCGCATCTTGAACAGCAGCTCTTCGCACTAGCAATGATTCGCCACCCAAATACTTTGCTGAATGAACCTCCTCAACAGGCTCACTATTTTTAAGACTGAGTGAATATGCCTTTTTATCTGGGTGCGACGAAACAATTTCTTTTAGTTTTTCATTGATGTAATGAGCAGCAACGCCGTCCTCAGTTGCCAAACCCGGAAGAATCTCACCGCTTCTGAGGAGTTGATGATAGGAGGGGCGACGTTCTGCCTCACCATCATAATGTGGACAATTGCTGCCCTTAAGCCAACCCAAGCATTTCAGACTTGAAAGGCGGCCTGGGACTGAATCTGTCACACCTTGCTCAAACCAACAAATTGAACCTGCACTGACTCCAGCCAGGACAGTTCCATTTTCGTAAGCTTTGCGAATAGCAATATCGAGACCCCAGTCCTTCCAGAGGGCCAAAAGGTTACGGGTGTTCCCTCCGCCAACATACAAAATATCCTGATCGAGAATAAACGTTTCAATCTCAACAGTGTGACCCTTAAAAAGGCTAAGATGAGATGGTTCACATTTCAGTTTTTTGAGACTAGAGTAGAAGCGATCAATATAGCTTTGAGCATCACCGCTGGCGGTGCCAATAAAGCATACTTTCGGCTTTTCTTTGGCCGACTGTTTCAAAATATAAAGGTCAAGAAGGGGATTCAATGGTTCCATGGAAAAACCACCACCACCCAACGCAATAATTTGTCTTGTTGCCATACCCAGACCTGAAGAATAGGAAGATCAACTCACTTTCCGCAAGTAGCTGATCTGCGGTAGCGACATTGTAATAGGGGTCCTGATAGATCATTGGAGATCATTGGTATTGTGGAGATCATTGGTACGGGGTTACTCCTGGTCCACGGTTCCAGAGGTGCAGGGCAAGGTCTTTAAGGAAAGAGTAGCATATGCTCTCACGGTGGCCGAGGGGTGCCAAAGGGCACTTGACCTGGTGGCCTTCCTAGAGAGCTCAGATCGCGGGGTCGCTTTCCATCATAAGATGGGGAGTGATGCCGTCGAGGGATAGGAAAGGGGGGGAGGGTAGTACTGCGGTGGTATCCCGCACGCGGTACTTTGACTTTCCGCCATATGCCTGGTACCTTACCCCTAACTATTTGCGAAAGCATTGAATAATGGTGGAGAGGCGCGGCCCCGTGTGGGGCTGATATCTACCTAGAATAATTGAATAAGTTAGGAGTCCCGAATGGAATCTTCCGACGCTACAGAGGTAGCTAAAACAACAAGGAAAATGGGCGGAATTGTCGCAGAGGACCTTGAAACCGGCACATTAAAACTCTCTTCTCAGGAGCAATCTGAGGTTATCAAGAAGTTTCAAATCAACTCTCAAGATTGCGGCTCCCCTGAGGTGCAGATCGCCCTTATGACCCGTCGACTTGAGATCCTTGCCAAGCATTTTGCTTCAAATCCTAAGGATAATCATTCAAAAAAGGGGATGCTTGATATCATCTCCAACCGCAAGAGCCTGCTGCACTACCTACGTCACGAGGATGTTACTCGTTACCGCAAGACGATTGCAGCGCTTGGTCTTCGTAAGTAAGTGTTGTTGCAAAATTTAAAATGGAGAAAGGTGGCGTATACCCACAGGTTCACGTCCAGGATGGACCGGAGCTATTCGGTGGGGACTGCTCGCCTTTCATTATATTCGTGTGTGCACGGTTTAGCTTGGCACAGACGCTCATCAATAGGCTAATATGTACATAGTAGAAAGAGAGTTTCATGGGCGTACGCTCAAGATTGAGTCGGGACGCATAGCCAAGCAGGCTTCAGGTTCTGTGCTCGTTACTTACGGCGAGTCCGTAGTTCTGGTCACTGCATGTTACGGTGCAGAGAAGGATGTAGATTTCTTCCCCCTTACAGTTGATTACTTCGAGAAGACCTATGCCGCTGGTAAGATCCCTGGCGGATTCTTCCGCCGCGAGGGCAAGCTCAGCGAGAAAGAGACCTTAGTTTCGAGATTGATTGACAGGCCATGTCGACCACTTTTCCCAGAGGGATTTCACCGTGAGGTTCAGGTTATTGCAACCGTTCTTTCGGCTGATGATCAGAACGATACGGATGTATTGGCGTTATGCGGAGCATCCGCAGCCCTAATGCTCTCGGAGCTTCCGTTTGAGGGGCCAATAGCTGGGGTTCGTGTTGCGCGAGCGCACGGCAAGCTGCTGATCAATCCAACTATGGCGCAGATTCAAATCTCCGACCTCAACTTCATCGTTGCAGGCACTAGAGATGCGATCGTGATGGTAGAGGGCGGCGCTCAGGAGGTTCCTGAAGCCGAGGTGCTTGAGGCGCTTTTCCTTGCTCAAGAGCAGCTCCAGATAATCAACGGCATGCAGCTTGAGCTTAAAGAGAAGCTCGGTAAGCCGACGATGGAGTTTAAGCCTAAGGAGTACGATGCGGATCTAGTTAAGCGCATGACCGACTTTGTTATGCCGCAACTAAAGGTGGCTATTAAGGAGCGTGAGAAGCTTGCTCGACGCGATGCAGTTGGAGCGGCTCGCAAGGCCCTCACAGCAGAGTTCGTTAAAGAGGGAGATGTAAATGCCGGAGTTGCTGCAAAGACCGTAGCCAAGGTGTTTGAAGATGCGCACTACAACGCTGTGCGCGATCTAGCTCTTGATGAGGGGGTTCGTCTTGATGGTCGTGATACCACTACCGTTAGACCTATCTCAATCGAGGTCGGACTACTTCCCCGCACGCACGGCTCAGCTCTCTTCACTCGCGGAGAGACGCAGTCAATAGTTGTTGCAACGCTTGGTACAGAGTCAGAGGCTCAGAGGATCGATAGCCTAATGGGCGATGGTTCTAAGACCTTTATGCTGCACTATAACTTCCCACCGTTCTCAGTTGGCGAGACCAAGCCTATGAGAGGCCCTGGTCGTCGTGAGATCGGTCACGGAGCTTTAGCAGAGCGAGCAGTTCGTTCGATGGTTCCTAGCATCAAGGAGTTCCCGTACGTAGTTCGTATCGTATCGGAAATTACAGAGAGTAACGGCTCAAGCTCGATGGCCACCGTGTGTGGTGCAAGTCTATCGATGATGGATGCCGGCGTTCCGATTAAGGCGCCTGTAGCTGGAGTCGCGATGGGTCTGATTAAGCGCGACGATAAGTACGTCGTGTTGACAGATATCCTAGGTGATGAGGATCATCTTGGTGACATGGACTTCAAGGTGTGTGGTACTGCAACCGGTATTACCGCCCTGCAGATGGACATCAAGATCAAGGGCCTCAGCCGCGATATCATGGACAAGGCCATGATACAGGCGCGTGATGGTCGTCTACACATCTTGCAGGAGATGAATAAGGCTATCAGTGCTCCGAAAGGCCAGCTCAGTCAGTATGCGCCTCGCATCGTAATCATAAAGATCAATCCAGACAGGATCCGAGACATCATCGGACCCGGCGGAAAGACCATCCGTTCGATCACCGAGTCATGTGGTGTGAAGATGGAGGTTGGTGATGACGGCACCGTTTCGATTGCAAGCAACGACAGTACCAAGGTTCAGAACGCTATCGCGATAATCGAAAGCCTGACCCAGGAAGCTGTTGTTGGTAAGATCTATCGCGGTATCGTTAAGCGCTTGGCAGATTTCGGCGCGTTCGTTGAGATTATTCCTGGAACCGATGGGCTTGTTCACATCTCCCAGATCGCAGATGAGAAGATTCGTTGCGTAGGCGACGTTCTCAGCGAGGGTGATGAGGTATGGGTTAAGGTTCTTGAGGTCGATAGACAGGGTAAGGTCCGTCTCTCGATGAGGGAAGCCGCTTACGACATGAAACAGCAAGCTGAGCAGGCTGAGCAGGCGTAAGCCAACTCAAGGTCGGTATGCTATTAATGGGGGCGCTGTATAATGGGGGGCGCTGTATAATGGGGGGCACTGTCATGAGCAGATTAGTAGTGCTCGGACGTGCCCCTTTTTATAGCCTCATTTTACTGTTCATACTATCGGCATTCATTTGCAGCGATGTTTCTGCTGGTGACCCCCCATTTAATCCGAGAAAGGATATAGACTCGCTTGGTAAGCCTGAAGCGGACCATGTGGAGCACAAGCTTGAGCTCTATTCGTTTGATCGCTACGAACCCAAGTTCCGTGCCATCTGCACTAAGATGGAGCAGGATGGTAGGGCGGATAAGCTTGCAGCGTTAGCCGAGGTGGCTATGAAGCAGGAGCAGGATGGTCCTTCATGTAAGGCCTTCTGGCGTATGATCTTCGATGCCTGCCGCAAGCTAAAGTCAAAGCAGGTCACTACAAAGAAGCAAGAGGAGCCGCTAACAGAAGCCACAGTCTTACGCCAACGATATCCTGCGATAGATGTAATCGATGCTACCTCAGCGCTTAGTAGCTTGATGTATGCTGATCAGCCCGGCCTTACCCCAACCCTGAAGATCCTAAAGATCGTAACCGATAAGCTATTAAGCAACCCCAGTCTGAGCATAGCGGAGCGTGATTACTATACGATATTTACCACCTACCTGTTGGCCGCCTGGCAGGGTCGGGAGTTTAGTGTTGACCCCCAAGATGGCTCAGATTAGGCCTAATAAGCCCACTATCTCAACGCTCGGCCCTTATATAAGCGGTTTGCAAAAGTTCTGTAAGGGCGCTAACATGGGGGTCTTGGTAGGGGGGTCTGTATGGCCCACAGCCCGAGTACATATCTTTCTGGAGAGGATTATACCATCCAGTACCTTCATCCTTAGCACGGAGCTGTTAATTCGGTTCGATTGCTCTAGCTAGGCGTGGGGGTTTTTTGACAATTAAATATAGAATCGAGACAGGCTGTTCACAGTATTATGACAAGTTCATTTTCATCCGGTTCCTTCGGCGGATTCAAAGGCAACGAAGGCGACTCATCATCATTTGCGAGTGAGTTCGAAAATCTCCTACGCGAAAGTGTAGACAACATGAGACCGGGAAAGATCGTTCCCGGCGTAGTAACGCATGTGGGAAGGGAGATGGTATCGGTTGATATCGGATTCAAATCCGAGGGCGTTGTCCCAACCGAGCAGTTTGTCCATATCGAGGGCAAAATTCAGATTAACATTGGCGATTCGGTAGACGTATTAATCCTAGCACTTGAGAATGATATGGGTCAGGTTCTCCTTTCAAAGGAGAAGGCTGATCAGAAGCTAGTATGGGAGAATATCGAGAATACCTATAAGACTAATGGACGAATTAAGGGCATGGTCATCCAGAAAGTTAAGGGTGGTTTGCACGTTGATATCGGTATTCCTGCTTTCCTTCCAGGTTCGCAGATCGATATCCGACCACACCGCAACCTCGACAAGTTCCTAGGACAAGAGTACGAATTTAAGGTTCTTAAGATTACACGTGATAAGGGCAACATCGTCCTTTCGCGACGTGCAGTATTGCTAGGCGAGCGCGATGAAATGCGAGCTGCAACCTTGAAGGTCCTGCAAGAGGGCGTGATCATGGAAGGCATCGTCAAGAATGTAACGGATTACGGTGCGTTCATCGACCTAGGCGGAATCGATGGATTGCTACACATCACCGATATCTCGTGGGGACGTATCAATCACCCATCAGAGAGACTCTCGGTAGGACAGGGCGTTCCGGTGGTCGTGCTCAAGTACGATGCAGAGAAGGAGCGCGTCAGCCTCGGTATGAAGCAGCTCTTGCCAGATCCATGGGTTACAGCGCAGGAGCGCTTCCCAGTTGGTGGACGTATTAAGGGGCGCGTTAAGTCTGTCACAGATTACGGCGCATTTATCGAACTAGAGGAGGGCGTCGAGGGTCTTATTCACGTCTCTGAGATGAGTTGGACGAAGAAGGTTCGTCACCCATCGAAGATCGTTACTGAGAACGAGATGATTGAGGCGGTTATTCTAGGAATAGATGCCGAGCAGCAGCGCATCAGCCTTGGAATGAAGCAGCTTATGCCTAATCCATGGGAAGATCTGCAGAGGATTCATCCGATCGGATCGCGAGTTCATGGAAAGGTTCGTTCGATTACTGAGTTCGGTATCTTTGTTGGTATCGAAGAGGGAATCGATGGACTTGTTCATATCTCTGATTTCTCTTGGACCAAGAGGATCAAGGATCCTAAGGAGATCCAGGAGCTCTTTAAGAAGGGTGATGATGTTGAGGCGGTTGTCCTCGATATCGACGTTGCAAATGAGCGTTTAAGCCTCGGTGTTAAGCAGCTATCTCAGGATCCATGGGAGACTATCGCTCAACGTCATCCAGTTGGCACAAAGATCAACGGTACCGTTACTGCGATTACCGAGTTCGGAGTCTTCGTTGAGATCGAGAACGGAGTTGAGGGTCTAATCCACAACTCGCAGCTCGGACTTGATAAGGGTCAGGACGTTGCGCAGACCTTCCCAGTTGGAGGCAAGGTCGAGGCTGAGGTAACAAACGTTGATATCAACGAGCGTCGTATCAGTCTGAGCTCACGGTCTATCAAGGATCGTTCTCGTAAGGATAGTGGATACGATCACCAGTACATGGGTGAGGAAGAGGGACAACGCGTCACCTTCGGAGACCTTATCCGTGAGCAGATGCGTGGTGATAAAGAGGAGTAACACTGTCGGCGCTAAGGTGCAGATAGTTAATTCCTGAAACGGGGGCGGAGTGATCCGCCTCCGTTTTTTTTGGTGCGTGGTACGCTATATCGCCTCGGCTTTTATCAGCGCTCCCAGAACGCTCCGTATGCTTTTGCTAAGGGTGTCCGGCGTAAAGGGCTTAGGAAGAAAGGTGCTGCTCTGGTGTGAGATGATATCGGAGATCTCTGATTCACTGGCGTGTGCTGACATCAGGATAAACGGCAGCAGGATTCCGGCATCCTTAAGTACCTTAAAGAGCTGAGAGCCGGTCATCCCAGGCATGCGCTGATCGCTCAGGATAAGGTCCGCTTCAATCCCTGCCTGCAGGTATACTAGGGCCTCCTTGGGGCCAGAAAAGGGCATTACCTGGCACCCCATAGCCTGTAGAAGCATCGACAGTGCCCTGAGAACCCCTGGCTCGTCATCTATTAATACGATCCGCACCCCTGGAAATCTATCCATACTACTATTCTGATGCCACAGGTGCGTAAACTACTCACTAACGGTCTTACTTAGGTGGTATTTATCCGGAACGTATAACGAAATCTATTTACCGATAGGTCTGATGCATGGTTTTATTCCACACTATGGCTCTGCCCCCCAATAAAGACACCTTACCTCCAATGATGCAGCGCTACGTTGAGCATAAGGAGCGCTATCCGGATGCAATCCTGTTTTTTCAGGTGGGTGATTTCTATGAGCTCTTTTTTGATGATGCCGTTTCGGTCTCTAAGGCGCTTAACCTGACCCTGACCTCGCGTGATAAGAATAGTCCCAACCCAATTCCGATGTGCGGAGTGCCGCTCTCCGTTCTTGATAGCTACGTTGATCGCCTCTTGCCGCTCGGGTTCTCCGTCGCCGTTGTAAGTCAGAGCGGATCGGGCGCCGGAGTTGAACGCGCACTGGAACGTTTTGTAACCCCAGGGATGAGGCTCTTTAATAGCATCTCATCGGACTCATCTGAGAGTCTAATTGCGGCAGTTGGTGTAGATGCTGATGGACGAACGGCATCCCTGGCCAGCACGAATCCTCAAACAGGTATCGTTAGTATTAGGGAGTCGATCGATCTAGCTCTGCTGCCACGCGAGCTAGCAACTTTGATGGCGCACGAGGTAATCCTTCCGCGTGCAGCTTTTGGAAACAAAATTGACCCTGTCGGTAGAATAGACAAGGTTGATAGGCGCAGCTCTTGGGTGCGTGGCATCGAATCTGCAGTACGCGCTAGTGCGCTCCGTTTTAGAGCGGATCCAACCGGCACCACTACTCTTGAACGGGGACTTGCAACAGAGGCTGCGGCGGAGTTTCACGCCCTTAGTGTTTCAGGCAAACGGGCTACGCGCGCGCTCTTTGCTTACTTAGACGAGATCTCACTCGGTAATCCGATTCCTATTAGTGAGCTGTCTCTTTTTCGCGCCGCTGGTCACGTCGTTATCGACTCGGCAACACGTAGAAACCTTGAGCTCGTGCAGAATACTAAGGATGGCTCAAGCAGCGGAACGTTGCTGGGATTTATTAACGCTACCGCCACCGCTGGTGGTGCGCGACTGCTTCGTAATTGGCTCCTTGCGCCCCTACTAGATATAGACGCTATCCTTGAACGACAACAGGCGCTAGGCGAGATGACCCCGCATGCAGCTAGCATCCTGCATGAGCTTGAGGGCTTAAGTGACCTTGAACGCTTGGCGGCCAGAACTCAGCTTAATATAGCCTCGCCTAAGGATCTGGCGGCCATTAGGGAAACTTTGGATAGAATGGCTGGGATTCAGGAGCGGCTCGCCTTAGCAACTGCGCGGCTACTTAAGGAGGCGAGCTTTGCCATAACGCCACCAACAGCAGCGTTGGAACTTCTAAGTCGTGCATTGGTTGATAATCCCCCGCATGTAACCCACGATGGAGGGGTAATCAGAGCTGGATTCGACGCAGAGCTAGATCAGATCTGCGCTATTCGAGCGACCGCCGATACCTGGCGAACTGATTTTGAGGGGCAGGAGCGCAGGGCTTCTGGGATCTCTACCCTTAAGGTTAAATCGAATAACGTCATCGGTTTTTTCCTAGAGGTTCCCACCTCACAGAGCGCAAAGGTTCCGGCGCACTACCAGCGTAGGCAGAGCATGGGCAACGCTGAGCGCTATACAACACCGGAGCTTAAACAGCATGAGGATTCTGTCATTACGGCCGTTGACCGGCAGGTTCGGCGTGAGCAGCTACTCTTTGTGCAGCTTCGTAGTGAGATCTCAGCTTTTGTAGGAGAGCTACGTAGTATCGCCGCAGCACTCTCTACCCTTGATTGTATTGCAAGCCTAGCGCTAGTAGCAGAGAGAAACGCTTGGGTCGAGCCGCAGATAGTCGCTGAATCAACCCTTGAGATCATTAAGGGCCGCCACCCTATTATCTCCTCCCTACTAGAGGGGGCCTTTATTCCGAATTCAGTTTCATTTAAGCCTAATGGTGCAACCTGCTTCGTTATAACTGGCCCGAATATGGGGGGGAAATCTACCTATCTGCGGCAGATTGCGTTGATTGCTATTCTGGCGCAGATCGGTTCCTACGTTCCTGCGGAGTCGGCTAGGGTTGGTATCGTCGATCGGGTCTTTGCGCGACTTGGAGCGGCAGATGATCTGCACGAGGGTGAGTCAACCTTTATGGTTGAGATGCGTGAGGCCTCACATATCTTGGCGCACGCTTCGGCTCGCTCGCTGGTATTAATCGATGAGCTCGGGCGCGGAACAGCTACGACCGATGGTCAATCTTTGGCGCAGGCTATCCTTGAGCAACTTGCTCTCTCTATTGGATGCAGAACGCTCTTCGCCACACACTACCACGAGATTACAGCGCTTGAGGCTGCGCATTCAAGTGTTGCCAACCTCTCGGTTGGCTCAATAGAGCAAGATGATCAGATTATCTTTACGCACGAGATTCGTTCTGGCCCCGCACCCCGTTCATACGGACTAGAGGTCGCTAAGTTATCAGGACTTCCGGCTGAGGTAATTCAACGTGCTTATGAGGTGCTATCGAGTCTGCCGGTCAGTCTGCCGGCCAGCAGCTCAGCTCAAACAGTTGAGCGCAGGGTGCTCCAACAACCAGATCTATTTGCGCCTCGCTTACCGGAGAGTTGTCCAGTTGCAACTAAGCTTAAGGATCGCCTCAAGGGGATTAACGTTGATGATATAAGTGCGCGTGAGGCGCTCGCCCTTATCTATGAGCTAAAGGAGCTACAGTAAGTGCTGCGTAGAGCAACCTCATTATTCATACTAACGCTATACCTACTCGGTATTATGCGCTTAGAGGCAGCAGCAGAATCATCCAGGCCCGTAGCAGCTCTACGAAGCGAGTATCTACGCCTCCGTAATAACGACCCGCTAGGAGATGGAGCAGACTATAAGCAGGCATGGAGCAAGCTAGCCTCTCAGATGCAAACGGTCCTTTTAAAGTCCCGTGCTAGGGAGGATCTCGCGCGCCTGCGAATCTATTCGGCTGATACCGATCTAAGGCTCTTTTATATCACGCAGCAAAAACCTTACCTGACCCGTGCCGCAGCAACCCTAGAGCCCTTAGTTAGCGCCAGAAATCAGGACGGGGAGCAGGGTGCGGCTTTGGTTTTACTTGGTGATATTGAGATAACGAAGGGTGCTAGTGCGAGCAACGTTCGCGCTATCTATCAGCGTGCTGCGGAGAGTTCCGGGCCGACTCGCCAGATAGCGCAGCAGCGGTTGCAGAGCTTACGTAATGGAACCTTCCAGGTTCTTATGCCCACTAACGATCTAGAGACCCCACGACCCGTAAAGTCAACTCAGTTTAACCGTAGGTGGAGCCTACGGCCGGTGGTGATCGATCCTGGACACGGCGGATATGATGCAGGAGCTGTGGGCCACAGCGGAGCTCTAGAGAAGGATATTACCCTTGATATAGCGCGTCGTGTACGAACGTTACTTGTTAAGCGTTATTCGATTCCGGTGCTCCTAACCCGTGAGGATGATGATTTTGTGCCGCTGGCGCGCAGAACTTCATACGCAAATGCAAAGAATGCCTCGGCTTTTATAAGTCTGCACGTAAACGCCTCAGCCGATCATGACGGTAGGGGGCTGGAGGTCTATTACTTAGATAATACTAACGATGCGGCGAGTCGCAAGCTCGCCGAGCGTGAGAACGGCATAGCGGCGGCGGGCGATCTAGATGATCTCTCATTTATGTTAAGTGATCTAATTCAGAGCGGAAAGCTTGAGGATTCAATGCAGTTAACCCGCACGCTTAATAACTCAGTTAAGGCCACGGTTGCTCCAACCTATCGGCAGGCCCGATTTCTAGGTGTTAAGAAAGCGCCCTTCTTTGTTCTGGTCGGGGCGCATATGCCGTGCAGCTTAATTGAGATGTTCTTTGTGGATCATCCTGAGGATGGGGCCAAGCTCTCGCGCGATCAGTTTAGAGATTCACTTGCTAACGGTATAGCGTACGGCATAGCTAATTTTTTGCTCTCTGATGCAAAACACAGCACTCCCTCGCAGCTGCGGGCGGCAATAAGGTAACAGAATGCTAAAAATAGAGACGGTCCTAGTAACAGAATTTATGCAGAACGCGCGCCTAGTTTGGAGCGATACAGACAAGGAGTGTGTTGTTATTGACCCAGGGGGTGACGCCGATAAAATTCTGAAGGTTATTCGTAGAGAGGGGCTTCGGGTAAAGGAGATCTGGCTAACCCATTCGCATCTAGATCATTGTGGCGGGGTAGCGCCGCTCTTGCAGGAGCTAAAGTGCCCCCTAATAGCCCATCCAAACGAGCAGGTGATGCGCTCTAAGGTGCGCACAATAGCTCAGATGTACGGACTACCGCTTGCCGACTGGCACGACTGTCCGGAGCCCGATATCGCCGTTCAGGGGGGTGAGACCCTGACGGTCGGCCCACATCGGGCGCAGGTGCTCTTTACCCCTGGGCACTCCCCGGGGCATGTAAGCTTCTATTTTCCAGAAGAAAACACGGTAATTAGCGGGGACGCACTATTTTCTGGATCTATTGGACGAACCGATTTGCCGGGTGGCAATCACGAGCAACTAATTAGATCTATTAAGCAAAATATACTTACCCTAGCGGACGAAACAAGCGTCCTAAGTGGTCACGGTGATGACACCACTGTCGGCAGGGAGCGCAAAAACAACCCATTTCTGGTATAACGGTCAGATGAAGTTGGTGCGTAAGAAAACTAAGGTCGTACTAGGTATTAGTGGCTCTATTGCGGCGTACAAGAGTGCAGAACTTGCGCGCTACCTTATAACGCATGGCTGTGAGGTGCGGGTCGTTATGACCGATTCCGCAGCTAAATTCGTGACCCCCTTTACCCTGGAGGTTATTACCGGTAAGCCCGTAACCAACACCTTTTGGAACGAGACTGAGTCGGGCGCTATCGGACATATCGAACTTGCAGATTGGGCCGATGTGTTGTTGATTGCACCGGCCAGTGCAGATCTGATCGCCAAGTTGTCGTACGGGTTTGCAGAGTCGCCGCTTTTGGCTGTTGCCCTTGCAACTAAGGCGCCAGTAGTAGTGGCTCCCGCGATGAACGTTAATATGTACGATCATCCAGCCACTATCGATAATATTATGCGGCTTCAGCAACGTGGGGTGCATTTCGTTGAGCCAGATTCTGGGCCACTCGCCTGCGGTTGGTTAGGGCGTGGCAGATTAGCTGATCAGCGCGAGATATTTTCGCACCTTCGGCGCGCAGTCGCGCCCCAGGACTTAGCTGGCAAGCGCGTACTGATCTCAACCGGTCCAACACGTGAGGCGATCGATCCGGTCAGGTATATCTCAAATCGCTCTTCTGGAAAAATGGGGATTCAACTTGCAAAGGAGGCCTATAGACGGGGCGCCGAGGTAACGCTTGTGCATGGACCCCTTGGTCGTACGCCATATATACCCCGTGATATTACCTGTGTCGCGGTTACCTCAGCGGCTGAGATGTACGAGGCGATGACGCAACGGGCCATATCTGGGTTTGGTGCGGCAGCCGAGCAGTTTGATATTGTTATTACAACGGCTGCGGTTGCTGACTATACTCCGGCAGATCCATCCAGTAAAAAGATTAAAAAATCGAACGAGCCGCGCGCACTTGAACTTAAAGCAACCCTAGATATTCTTAAAAGTATCGGCATTCAAAAGGGTAAGACAGCGCGTCCCTTTCTGGTTGGGTTCGCCGTTGAAACGGGGGATGAGGAGGAGCTCTTAAACGAGGTACGCCATAAATTAAGTGCAAAGAACACCGATCTAATGGTTGGGAACTTGGCGCACGAGGCTTTCGATCACGACACAAATCGCGTCTGGATCGTTAGCAAAGATGGCAAAGAGGAGCAGATTGGAACTGCGCATAAAGCGCAGATCTCACGCAGCATCGTAGACAGTATCGTTAGAGGTATTACGAAAGACACCCTAACTTGATAAGGTATTTTCATGCTCCCTAAATGTCGTTCAACACTACTGCGTTATCTTGATAAGGTAGCTGCCCTCTATCCGGCTGGTATTCCTAGGAGCGCCCTTAAGCCTGCAGCAAAGAGCACCTCTCAATTAAAGTGCGCCATTATTGTGGTCACGGCGCAGGGGGCGCTAACCACAGCAGAAAGCCTTCTGTTGGATTCGATCTGCAGTAAGGCGCTAAAGCTTACACCTGAGCAGTACCGGACAACCGTTGCGGCCAGCTCCGAGCAGGGCCTTGCTATTGAGAGATCATCTGTGGGAGAGCTCCCCACAGCGCTTACGATAGTGTTCGGGTCCGAGCAGGAGCTAGGTTCCCTCAATGCACTTGATCAAACGATGGTCCTGCGCACGCATGGGCTAGCCGAGATGGAGCAAAGTCAGGAGCTAAAGCGCACGGTATGGGGCCACCTTAAGGGCGTTGTGTCGTATCTGCAATAAGGCGGGTTACCTAGAGGGCCTTTCACATATTCACACGTGATTAGTCGTGCTATCCTGCCCCTGTGATTACATACTTAGTGTTGGCAGTACTAGCCCTCATTGCTCTTGTGCTCGTTCTGCTGAACTTAGGAGCTAGCCTAGGAGGAGGTGCAGAGGACGCAAAGTTTGATATTGTTGGGCTGGTTGGACATACGGGCGAGGCGCTAGACTCATTCTCTGAGGTCGGCTCCGTCTCGGTTCGAGGTGAGATCTGGAGAGCAACAACGAAGCGCGGTATCATCCAACGCGGTGAGCGTATCCGTGTCGTTGCGGTAGAAGCGGAGCTTACGCTACTTGTTGAGCGTGTGTAGAGAAGAAATAAGGGATGCCCTATGAGTATAATAATTCTTATCGTAATAGCGTTAGCTGCGCTGCTTTTTTTTAGCTCCTATACAATCCGCAGCTATGAGCGCGGTGTGGTGCTGCGCTTCGGAGTATACAAAGGCATGAAGGAAGCCGGACTGCGCTTTATTATCCCCTTCGTTGATGAACTAACACGGGTGGATCAGCGCATCATAACGATGGACGTTCCAACGCAGGACGTTATCACCCGCGATAATATCTCTATTAAGGTCAATGCGGTGCTCTATTTTAGAGTACTCGATCCATCGCGCGCGGTGTTAGCCGTCGAGAACTACCTGTATGCCACTAGTCAGATCGCTCAGACAACGCTACGCAGCGCGTGCGGAGAGTCTGAGCTTGATGATCTCCTTTCAAAACGGGACCAGATCAATCAACGTATTCAGGAAATTATCGATCGCCACACTGATCCATGGGGCGTTAAGGTCTCTGTGGTGGAGATTAAGGATATCGACCTACCGCAAGAGATGCGGCGTGCTATAGCGCGCCAAGCAGAGGCCGAGCGTGAGCGCCGCGCCAAGGTTATTCAAGCTGAGGGAGAATTTCAGGCGGCGGAGAAGTTAACCGCCGCGGCAGTTATTATGTCTAAAGAGAGCACCGCCCTGCAACTTAGATATCTTGAAACCCTCAAGCAGATCTCGGCTGAAAACAGCTCTACCATACTATTTCCGATGCCGATTAACTTCTTTGAGGCCTTCGGTAAGACCAAAAGCTAAGTATGACGGGTAGTGCACAACAGCTAGATGGGCTTGAGCCCTATTCGTACGAGCTTCCACGCAGCGCGGTCGCACAGAGGCCTGTTTATCCACCCGATAGCGCCAAGATGATGGTAGTGAATCGAGCCTTAGGATCTATACAACATTCCACCTTTGCCGCACTCGGCGCTTTTTTGAAACGGGGAGATCACCTAGTCTTTAACGAGACCAGGGTAGTGCCCGCCAGACTCTTTGGAAGGCTGCCACAGGCACCGGACACAGAAATTGAGCTGCTCTTGATAGAGCAGCAGGGGCCAACACGGTGGCTCTGCATGGGGCGACCGCTACGCAAAGTTAGGGCCAGTGGTGTTGTTATCTTTGGCGATGATTTGCGAGCAGATGTAGTGCCATCCCACCATAACGATAGAGTTATCGTTGAATTTTCATCCCTTACACCAGCAACCCCTGTAGCGGAGCTACTCTATCGCTACGGCACGATGCCGATACCGTTATATATCCGCTCCGGACACGGGGATGAGCAGGACCGCAGTGATTACCAAAGTATCTTTGCAAAACATGCGGGCTCTATCGCAGCACCGACCGCCTCGCTGCACTTTACTCCGGAATTAATTAACGAGTTGGTTGATTCGCTTGGGTGCTCCGTATCAAGGGTTACGCTGCATGTCGGCACGGCGAGCTTTCAGTCCCTGTTCGTTAATGGCGTATTGCGACCACCCCCTGCGGAGCGCTTTGAGGTCTCCTCAGAGACCCTTGAATCATTACATGAGACCAAGGAGCGTGGTGGGCGGGTGATCGCTGTAGGAACAACTGTGACACGCGCGCTCGAGGGGGCTGCTCGAAACGATACTACTGCTACACAGCTTTTTATTCGCCCCGGATTTGATTTTCGGTTGATTGATGCCCTTATAACCAACTTTCATCAACCCGGCACAACGCATCTTTTACTGGTTGAGGCCTTATTGGGTCGTAAACTTCTGGCCAACTGTTATGAGTCTGCAATGAATGAAAACTATAGGTTCCTCAGTTATGGGGATGGGATGATAATAGTATGACGGCTCGCTATACACTAAAGAAGCTCTCTGGTAAGGCTAGGCGCGGAGCGTTTCTGACCCGTAACGGAGCCTTTGAGACCCCGACCTTTATGCCGGTCGGCACTAAGGCCTCAGTTAAGGGGGTCGATGTTGAGCGGCTAGCCGAGTGCGGCGCCTCGGTTATGTTGGTTAATACCTATCATCTCTGGCTCCGTCCAGGAGCTGAGCGTATTCAACGATTAGGAGGGATCCACACCTTTAGTGGTTGGAAGGGTCCGATCTTAAGCGACTCCGGGGGCTTTCAGGTTTTTAGTCTAAAGGGCATCCGCACCCTTTCTGAGGAGGGGGTTGAGTTTCGTTCGCACCTCGACGGCTCAAAGCAATTTTTATCACCCGAGAGATCTATTCAGGTACAACAGACCCTCGGTGTTGATATCGCTATGGCGCTTGATGAGTGCGCCGCAAGTGATTTTGATTTTGCTCAGTTTGAGAAGTCACTTGAAATGACCTTTCGTTGGGCTAAGAGATCGCTCGCTGCGCGCACGGATCCTGAGATGTGTCTCTTTGGAATCACTCAGGGGGGGTGCCATAAGGAGCTCCGTACCCGCGCGGCTGAGCAGATAGCGAGCCTGCCCTTTGATGGCTATGCGATCGGTGGATTAAGCGTTGGAGAGCCCAAGGGCGCCATGTACGAGGTGTTGAGTTACCACGTAGGTCAGCTCCCAAAGGATGGGCTGCATTACCTGATGGGGGTTGGAACGCCAGAGGACATCGTAGAGGCGGTCTCACAGGGGGTCGATATCTTTGATTGCGTCATGCCGACCCGTTCGGGGCGCTTCGGGCGGGTGTTCGTAGAAAACGATCCTCCATTTTTTAACATTAAGAACTCCCGATACGCCGATGATACGGCTCCTATCGACCCAAATTGTAGCTGCTTGGCGTGTAGGAACTACTCGCGCGCCTATATTCAGCACCTCTTTAAGGCTGGCGAGATGTTGGGACCACAATTAGCGAGTATCCATAACCTTACACACTATCTAAGCCTGATGAGGCGCATCCGGGAGTCGATTGAAAATGACACCTTCACAGAGCTTTACAGTAAGATAAAGCTGCGTTGGGCGGCGCTAGACCTGCATGGGTTGGCGTAACTGGTCACCGTAGTTTATCGAAGGCCGCTTGTCGTAATTTGCTAGGTAGCTGGAACCTTTCATGGTGTGATGGAGATATCCGGTAGCGTATAACGACGTATTAGATATAGATGTTGATTATCCCTCAAAGCGCTGCTAAAAGTCGGCACGTTAGATTTTTAAGAGATAACTGGTCACCGTAGTTTAATGTCGCGATTCAAGCTACTCAGATTACGGCGAAGTTTTATAGGTAATTCGATTGGTCGTCCCCTGATCGGGGACGGCAGATTTTGTGACCAGTTAATGTTTTCACCCTCGATTTGCTCCGCAAATCGGCCCCTGAGGGGCTATTGACTGCCATTACTGTATGCGAATATTTTTGGAATATGCTGACTAGTTACTTTAAGAGATAGTAATAATGGAATCCGAATCCTTCCACTCCCGCGTAATGGCGTTACTTCAAAAAAGCCGTAGAGCTTTAAGGTTATACAATAGCGCAGGCAACACCTCGTTTGTGCGGATGGAGGGGGCCTCTGTCGAGCTTTCAGCTGCACAGGTATCAGAGTGGCGCGATATAAATGGACTGTTGCTACGTAAGCTTACAGAAGCAGCAGACTCACCTAACACTAAGAAGTTAATCTACGACGTATTTGCGCTGCGCAACGAGTTTCAGAACCTTTGGCGTGCCAGTGAGAGCGAGCTAGTGCTTGCGCAACGTGATCTAATCGCGTGTGCAGAGAAGGGGGACTTTATTAAGGCGACCTCGCTTGCAACCCTGTTGGTAAGCCTAAAGGCTAGGGTTCAGGCCGGGCAGGCTGTTCATCACGAGCTAGATGTACTGATTAAGCGAAGTCGTGTAGTTCGTCCAGCAGCAGATCTCTCCGAAGAGAGCTTAACGGTGCTCTCAACCCTTGAACTGCTAGGTGAACAGGTGATTAACGAGCGAAATGAAGAGTCAGCTAGCATACCGCAACTAAAGCTAGCTGTCGGCACTTCCGCAAAGGTTATTCAGCTTAAGAGACGCTAAGGCACCTTTAAGACAGTACTGAGTTTACCCAACCTGCGTTAAAACCCTTACCGGCGCGCCCGTGAATGCAGACACAACCGGCACTGGGCCAGGCCCGAAGGTTCTATCAATAAGGGTTGCCCAACACAGTACCGGAACCCCACGTAGGGTCGCTCGTGTGTGCGCCTCAAGGCTTGAGCGCGCGGTGGTGATTACATCGGTAACCAGGATGGAGGAGTAGCCACGATATTTCTCCCCGTGACCGTTCGCCATCTTGCTCTCCATATATTGCTCAAGGGGAACTTCCTTGCCCTTGTTATAGAGCTCAGAATAGATTGCACAGAGCCGCTCAGCAAAGAACGAATATCCTCCGGGTAGCTTTAGAAACAGCTGCGGCTTTTGTGGGGAGACTACATTTTTAATGCGCCCTGCGACATATTCGGCGCATGCATCAAGTTCCGCATCACTCAGATCTCCGACACGATAATAGACACGGCTTTCGCAGCGCCCCCCGATCGGAACCGGCTCCTCATATTCCTCTGTTATTTTTGCAAAGATCTCTCCAAGGTCATCAATGTTCGTCATAATTTTTCCTAAACGGTACTCTCAGAGGTAAGTCGGTTTATGTCGTATATCCCTCGTATATGTCACAAGCCATCTACGGCATTTTGTGGGTTTTGCTTAACGTAATTTACCGCTACATCCGTTTGCTATCACCAATAGAGCAAATTTTTGCATCCAGATACTCCTACAAAGCCTGACCTAACCACCCAATGATACAACAAAAATACGGTCTTAACAGGGGGATTTTATGGGGGCATGAAATGCTACTTAGGTAGCTCTATGGATATAGCCTTAAGGGGCTTAAAAAGTTAGACTCTAGTTCGTCTTAACAGCAACTTATGCGGAGCGCGGTAGTTTATATGGGTGAGAGCTTGGCACAGATTGGGGCTACCTCTGGAGTGCAGATTAAACGGCGCAGCACCAGGACCGTTCAGGTTGGGGATCTAGTAATCGGCAGCTCTGGCCCTATCTCGGTCCAGTCGATGTGCGCCACCAAGACCCAGGATCTAGTCGCAACCGCCGCTCAGATCGCACTGCTTGAACAACACGGCGCCGACATTATTCGCATCGCCATCGATAGCCGCAGAGATGTTGAGGCTCTTGCAGAGCTGCGTAGGGGCACCAGCGCACGCCTCGTTGTTGACCTACAGGAGAGCTATAAGCTTGCAAAGAGCGTTGCTCCGTACGTTCAAAAGATCCGCTACAATCCGGGACACCTCTATCACCATGAGACAAGCGTTCCGGTGCACGAGAAGGTTAAGTATATCGTAGGTGTGGCGCGTGATTACAACCTAGCGATTCGTGTCGGTGTAAACTTTGGCTCACTCGATCCAGCCCTGGCCGCGCACGGAGAGGACCCGCTAGAGGTTGCAATGAGCTCCGCTCGTGAGCATATCGGCTACCTTGAAGATCTAGGCTTCACAAACTATGTGGTCTCCCTTAAAAGCTCGGACCCAAACGATGTGATCGATATCAACCGCAAATTCGCAGTTGAGTTTCCAGAGATTCCGCTACACCTCGGTGTAACCGAGGCGGGCATGCTTCCGATGGGTGAGATTAAGACCCGCGTTGCATTTGAGAACCTGCTCGTGCAGGGCATAGGCGATACGCTCAGGGTCTCGCTCACCCTACCGCACAGCGAGAAGCATCAGGAGGTCCTTCTTGCCAAAAAGATCGTAGAGGATATCTATGCCGGACGTTTCCGTTCGGTGCCGCGCTTTGAGCACGAGGGGCTAAATATCATCTCCTGCCCATCGTGTTCACGGGTAGAGAACGAGGCTTTTGTTGAACTCGCCCAGCAGGTTCGCGAGATGACCCTACAGTTCGCCGATAAAAAGCTGACGATTGCGGTAATGGGATGCCGAGTTAACGGTCCAGGCGAGACAGATGATGCCGATCTCGGGTTGTGGTGTGCCCCGACTCACGTCAATCTCAAGCGTGCAGGTACCCTGGTAGGACAGTTCTCGTATGAGGAGATCCTGCCACGCCTGAAAGTGGAGATCGATAGCGTGCTTCAGGAGCGCCGCTAAGAGGTTTAGCATCTTATGAAGCTTATTTTACCCGATGAACTAAACTCAGCGCAGCAGCGTATCTTGGATTCTTACCGTGAATGGTTCCCAGCCGGGGCGGTATGCATAAATGTTATGCTTGGGCCCAAGCTTGGGGATGAAGAGTGGGATATTCGGCCCCTAATCCTAGATGGTGGGCGGGTGGTGTTATTGCGATTCTCCCGACCACTGAGTGAGGCTCTCTTAAAAACCTACTCTGCTGAGATGGAGGGATTCTCGGCCTTACCGGGATGTTCGATTCGGATCGAGCGACGAGCGCACCTCAAACAATTTCTCTCTATCAGGGCGTACGTACCCCAGACACTGGCAGATCAATTAGAGCTGGGCGAGATTATAGCAGGGGTTAAGAACCTAGCCCTTGCCTCTCTTGTCATTCAACAGGTGCGCCAGCTCAAGGCGAGAAATCTGGTACACGGACACCTCTCCCTTTCTAACCTCGCATACTCAGGGGGCTCGCTAAGCTTACTCGATCCACTTTTTGGTGCATTGAACGGCTCAAGAGATCGTTTTTTAGCACCAGAGGTGAGCCCAGATGAGGAGGTGCCTCATACTAGCGATCTTTTCGGATTGGGTCTTATTCTTACAGAGTTGCTAGGGGATGGGGTTAGCTCGCAGCAACGGGAGATTCTAGAGCGCCTTGCCCTACCAGCGCCCCGACAACGTCCCTTTTTGGAGGAAGTAGAGGAGGTGTTTAACGTTAGAAACGTAGGCCCTCCTTCGAGCGCTGGTCGATTGGTACGCCGTCCTGGCTCTTCTGATAACGCAACACTCGCACATAGCAACAATGCGTCATCCCGCAAAGCTCAGAATCCCATTCATAGGGGAGAGCCCCGCAGCTTCCAAAAGCTCTGGCTTATCGCTGTATTTCTATTGGGTGTAACCCTCTTGATACGGTATCGCTATCCCTCGTTATATTTTCAGATCGCGCACCGCATCCCGATCTTAGCCCCCGATCGTAACGCCGAGTATGAGAGCGACTGGGAGAGCGCTGATCGCAAGCGTATGTTGCGCGTTGCTAGAGCAGCGGTTCTAGAGCATGAACCATCGGCGGAGAACACCATTGTTAAATCCATTATGGCGGGGGCTAATCCTGCAGGAACTACGGCGGTCCTAATGAGGGTTGCCTTGACCGATCTATGGCGCAAAGATTTATCAAGAGCTGATCAGGAGGCGGTTTTGAGCCTGACTTTGGCACCCCTTCTACCGCAGGGGCTAGAGGGCATACCACCGCTAGCCTCGCTGCACCCTGCTGTAATTATGGCCGTTGCTGGTCAGATGCAGCCAAATAATCCAAGCCCTCAGTTAAAGCTTCTTTCGCTCTCTCTCTTCACAAACCTTGCCGATCCCGTAGGATCGGTATTTAGACAGCTTGGGGAGCTTGGGATCTCGTCGGCCGGTGCGCCGGAGAGCTTAGCCCTAGCCGGAATTATCTCTGGTAATACCAACCCTAACCTCTTTGAGGCCTTTATGGGGGGAGATTCAAGCTCCAAGGGCACCCTAGCGCGTCTCATTATCCTTATGCCTATCGTTGCTCAGAACGATGCAGCGGCGGTGCAGCTTCTAGCAGCCATTAGAGATAGGGGAGGGGAGCTAGGACAGGTGCTCGGCTGGTTTGATATCGAGGACCTCGCAAAGTGGAGCTCCATAGGGAGCATCGATAAACTATCATTACTTCTTAACAAACTACCGAAACGATCCTTCACTATTTCACAGTATGGAGATCTCTTAACCTTTCCCCTGCAGGGAGTTAGGCAGGGGGCTGCTCTCATGCTCAGGGAGCGCTATTTTAAGGAGAGCGATACTAACCTTCTGCTCTTATTATCTGGAGAGGGGAACCGACTAACGCGTGAGCAAACCATAGCGCTTATCTCAGCTCTTCAATTGGAGGCAGGTAAGCGCACCCCATTTATAGCGGCCTGGTTCGGTCTAAGGCCCGCGCCCGATACGGTGTTGTTGTTACTCCTGGCTAGAAGCGCACAGGACAGCTCAGATATCTTTAATCTAGAGGCGGCTCGTTACCTAAGGCACAACGAATGGGTCGGTTCTATAGAGATTTTGGAGCTCCTTGCACAGCACCAAGAGCCCTTGGCTCGCACCCTAGCTTACGCTCGACTAGATCCAAGGGATAGCGCGCAGAAAAAGATCCTGCAGGCTCGTATCTCAAAGGAAAAGGATGCCGCACTTCTTAAGATGGTGATGGGGAAGTTGTCCTAGAAGGGGCGGCTCCCAGCACCACAATAAAAAAGGCGTCAGGAGATCTCTCCCCTGACGCCCAACAAGAACTCCCCGTATGGGGCTTGTTCTTAGTTCTGAATATTCTGGTCATTAAAGAAGGTCGACATGATTGAGCGCAAAATAAATGCGCCAACCGCTACGACCATCAAGCTGAGGGCAGCCTTATACTGACCAAACGCAGCACTCATAATCGCGCCGATTCCAGATGCAGCCATGATTAACGCTCCGAACGAACCCTCAAGGTACGTCATGATTGCGTTAACCGCATTTGCGACCTTAGCATCGTTATATTTCGTGTACGTATTTCCTCCTCCTCCTGTTCCCTGGGCAGTAGCATCAAGCGATAAACTTATTGCAAGCATGCTTATTCCAGCAAGAAATATAATCGTACGTACCTGCGCCTCACTTGGAGCAGCGAATGATGCCGCTGTGTACTGACACGCCGTCTTAATCTTCTCAGATACAATTTTTACTAACTTTTTCATATGACCTCGTTATTAACTTATTTGTTGTTTCGTTTCTATCTGTTTCTTAACGGCGTGAACTAGCACGCCCCAGTTTCATTAAAGGTTATAGCAGATTCGATCAGCTGTGTTGCATAACAGACTAATAAAAGAAGCACCTGGAATTGTTTTTTTAGATCAATTAGCCGGGTAGCCTAGTTAGGCTCTAAGTAGCTATTTCCAGCGAGAATAGCAGAAAATAGCATAAAACAGGGAGATTAAGCTGCCGCAGTTTATCCCTCAGAGGCGCTGGCAAGCCCGGGCAAGATTTGCTCAGGATTAAGTGGAATGCCACCTTTGCGCAGTTCAAAGTGCAGGTGTGGCCCGGTTGAGATGCCGGTGCTTCCAACTGTAGCTAGGATATCTCCGGCACGAACCGTGGCACCCGGCTGCACCTTGAACGCGGCGCAGTGTCCATAGTGACTGGTGAGACCCCCTGAGTGTTTTACTACGACTAACTTTCCATAGCCGGCGTAAGGATCCGCAAAGATGACCTGCCCGTCTGCAATAGATCGGATCGGAGTACCCTGTGGAGCAGCTAGATCGATACCGTGATGGTGTTGGTGAACGCGCTTAATTGGGTGCTTGCGGGTTCCGAAGTTACCCGACTTACGGGGGCCCATTACGGGATAAACGAAGGTCGACTTAGTAGATATAGCCTGAAGAGCCTCTGTCGCTTTAGTGGGAGTAGCGTAAACGAGCGTTGGAAGAGTTAGAGCAAAGATAGTAGGAAGAGTTAACACCAAGAAGGTGAGAGGGAGAGTAGCCAGATATCGGTTAGCAGAGGTTGAAAGCATACGCTAGTTTCCAGCATTCATCTTTTGGAGTCGTCTAAACGCCTCCTCTTCAACGTTTGTAGTGAAGCCCTTCACCCGAACGGAGCTACCGTCATTAAGGCTTGAGGCCCCCTCGCCAAAAGTTACTAGACTTGCGTGCACCCAGGCCCTCTGTCCATTGGGAGCGAAGACCCGATACCATTCACCTTGGCGTGCCTCTACGGCGAGGCGCGAGCCACGACGGAGCGACATCAGAGCAGAATTATTTTTGCCAGGTCCCAGGCGCAGGTCGGCCTTATCAACTGAGATAGTTGCGATCTGAAGCTCTGCGTTTGGGCTAGGTGGCTTAACATCAACTGGAATGTTGTGCGGCAGAGGGGCAACCTTTTGCGTCTCTATCACCGGCTGCGAATAGGTAGCTGGCATAGGGACGTTATACTTACCGAGGCTGGCGCGGGTCTTGGCATCAACCATAGTTGAAAGTCTGCGTGCTTCGACCTCAGCGAGGGAGTGTTCGTTACGCGACTCCTGAAGCTCCTGTTCTAGAAGAGTAATTCGGTCATTTTGCGCCTTAAGCGCGCGGCGCAGAGCCTCGTTTTGGCTCTGCAGATCGGTTGTATTAGCTGCTGGCTGAGTTTGTTTTGCTGGAATCAGCGTTGCTGTATTAGGGGCAGAGGGCGCAGTTTTACCAATAGCTGGAATCACGGGGAGAGCCTGAATTGTCGGTGCTTTTGGCTTAGTAACTACCGGTAGTGGCGCTACTACTGATCTTTTGCTGGGCACTACGATTGGCAGACTGGTAGGCAGGCTGGAAGGCAGGCTGGAAGGCAGGGTAGAAGGTAGGGTAGAATTTGGAGCTTGTGCGCCTAGCGCCTGCACAGAGAGCCCCTCCATTATGGCTAGCTCGGCGTTCATAAGGGTCTTTTGCAGGTCCTCCGAGCCCTCAAGCCCACCCCTAGGCTGACTATAGGCTAGCGGCGAGCAGGTGATAACACCTGCTACAATAGCGCCGCTAAGCGCTAAGAGCTTTATCCAATAAATACTAAAAAAGACCGTTCTCATCTATAGGAGACCCTTGTTAACCTTTTCGGCCACTAACCACTGATCGCTACAGTGGGCAGGGTTGCTTCACTTTATTTGCTGCAACCCTTCTTTGACCTAAGCAAAACCCTTATCTGTCCTCCTAGAATCTAGCGCTTTAGAGCTACACTACTACTCTAACCCAAGCTTCCTCTTAATATCGTTTAACCGTTCCGGCTCCATCTCATTTGATGGATTGCCCCGTGGACGGTTAGTGCTACCTTTGCTGGTGCTATCTAGCAGGTCATTGAGCTTACTATCGCCCTTGCCCTGTTTACCGGACTGCATCAGTTGCTGTTGGTCATCAAGAAAATTAGAAAACTGCGCTTTTGAACCGTTGTCCCGCTCGATCGGAGCGTTTTGTTCGATGGTCGAACCGGCTAACCGCACAACAAAAACGAGAAATGCCAGAATAATGAGAGCACCCATCTGAATTTTGCTACCGAGTGGCGCAAATAAATTTTTATAGTTAATCAGACTCATACTTTCATGCTCCGCTATTTCTGTTTCGGACGCTTATAGTACTCCCAACGCCCTTGGCGAATCTCTATAACCTCTTGGTGACCAGGTCGATAATAATGTCCCTCTGGATCAAGCCCCGGCGGAACATCGACGACATCTACCATCGGCTCCTCCCAGATATACTCAACAACACCGGGAACGTTACGAACCTGATATTCAATAACTGCAGGCTGAACTATCTCGGTCTGTGTCGTTTTAGAGCACCCTGCTAGGAGGAGCGTTGAGATGGCAAGCACCACTGTGCTTAATCTTAATGTATTTAATGAGATCTTCATACCCACACCCTCCTAAACATTTGAATCCCTTAATCCTGATTCCAATATCGAATTTAATGCCCCGGATACACTACCTGCATCGTCCGGCTGGAAGCCTGCGCCCCCCATCCTCCGCTCTTGGAGATCCTTGGCCCCATATGGAGCTATCAGAACGATCTCCTCTAGAGCCTTACTGAAATCGTTATTATGTCGTATTAAAGCATCACTAAAAAGCTGATTATCGTCTCCGTTATTTGTGCTGACCCAGTAGAAAGCAGGTTCTACCGGCAATACAAGCGCCGACTCACCTAGATCCGAGATTAGGTAGAATTGAGACTCGACCCCCTTTACAGTTCGTAAGCGCATGATCACATCTGATTGCTGTGGGGTTAGATTGAAAGCCTGCGCCGTGAGGTGGAACTTATTTGGATCCTGGCGCAAAAAGATCTTATGCGCGCTATTTTGTACGATCGCTTGTCCACCAGATCCAACGTAGAAATCCTCTCCTGATTGTGATGCTGCGATAACGATCCCCTTTCTCTTACGATAGAGACGAAAAGCTGTCTCAATAGTATTAGCCTGGGTCTTTCCGATTAGCTCATGTGCCTCATCGAAGACCAGAATCTTACGAGTATCAAGCTCGCTCGGATCGTTCATGACGGTATCCGCCCAGACCATCGCGATCTTAAGAAAGACACGTTGCAAGTCAGGGTTACGACTCAAAGCTTTAAGATCGAATACAATAAAGCGCTCTTTGAGCTTGAGTGAGCCAGGTCTATCGAAGAATCGAGCATAGGTTCCCTCGCCGTAGTAGTCGGCTATTAGGAGCGCTATGCGTTGGCGCCGTCGTGCAATATCATCTGTTTCATCAACTCGGCGTGGTGCGCGCAGAACCGACACACAATCGCTCAATATAAATTCACGACGCATAGGGCCGCTGCGATAAATACGGTGAGCCTCAATCAGGGACTCAGCAACACTTCCGCGCTCAAGGCGGTCTGGAATATTAGTGCCATCGGTAGCCATATCGCAGACCACATCCGCGCACATATCTACGAGGTCCTTATAGTCGTCGTTTCGAGAGTCTGGAGCTATTGCTCCAAGACGCGCCAGGAAGTTCATAGCAGGCGCTTTAGAGGGGGTTGCTTCGTATACACGCCCCCCGAAAAGTTTAGCGAGCTTTTCAAAACCACACGGCTGTCCGGTCATACCCTTATCAAATATGAAGGTGATCGGATTTCTCTCAATAATCCTACCATCTGAGAGTGTGGCGTAGTGGCCCCGATTGAGCATCGAGATCAAAAAGCACATCAGATAGCTCTTACCAGCTCCCGACACTCCGCTAATCAAAACGTTCGGCGCTATGTTTGAGTCGTAGAGATCGAAACCAATCAGCTCGCGATTCCAAAGGCTTGGAAGGAGAATCTGGGCTCCAGCGCTCCCGCGCCAGTTACCCCACAACGGAAACATTCGAACGGCCCTTGATGATTGTACAACTGTTGTCCAGCCTGCACCGTCACTTGCTGGATCGTAGGCGCCTGGCAGGGTGTTAATGAGCACCGCCATATCAGAAACTTCATGTACCATGCCGCGCGCACCGTTTAGCTGTGGAAAGGTGGCGACTGCTTCTGCCGTTGCGCGTATAGCCTCGTCATCGTTCTGACATAGGAAGGTCTGGTGCACCCCAACACGCACGATCTGCTCTCGTGAATCGTATAGCTCTTGGCGTGCGTTTCTAATGGCTGAGATCTGATGGCTTACCTTCTGATTGGATCGTCCGCCCCAGGCACGCTCTCGCATACCGAGGGTGCCATCGAGTCTATCGAGCCGTTCAAGTTGTTTCTCCTTGGGATCTTTAGAGAACGTGACGCTTATAATGTTTTCATAAGGCGCTGATTGCAACGGCGCAATCATAAGCGGCATGCAGGATTTGGGGGGCTTCACCATCGATACGGAACGGAATATACGGCCATCCTTGCGAATAATTCCATCACGAGGATGCTCTACGGGGGTCTCAGAGATCTGATTTGCTAGCAGATCATCAGGATCGTACTCAGGCACAGGAACGGCAGTGGTACGTCCACGCCTATGTTTGCCCGGTTTAACGCTACGACGATTAAGGATAGGATAAAGTAGGTTGATTAGAGACTGACCATCGACCCGTTTAGGATAAAATCCGAGGTCAGCTAGTTTGGCCGCCGAGCCATCGATGATGCCCTTAAACTTGTTAGCAAAGCCCATGTATTCGGCCTGGCGTTGCTCGGCACTCAGACCAACCGCTCCGTACATGAACATCTTTATTGTACGAGCGATCTGGTTAAGTAGTCCCTTGCCCTCCCAGGGTGGATCATAGCGAAAAGAGATAAAGAGTCTTAGTCGACGCGGCCTACGTTGCAGCGAGCGACTCTGACTAGCGAGTCTGATAGAGCGAACCCAGCGTCTAGTCATCCAGCCGGCCGGCCCAGAGATCGGATACGAGGAGATACAGTTACGTAGCAGATCTTCAACATCGAAGGTCGTTATCCAGGAAACCTGTGCCGAGATAGTATGTTCCAGTGAATCCAGCAGCTCCTGAACACGCTCTGTAAGCTGGAACGCCTCTGCATCTGATACCTTGGTGATCCACTTAGGTTGCAGCTCCCACATCGACCAGATCGATGCGTCGGTATGAATGAAGAGTTCGTTCTCCTGATCATAACGTGCAAACGGGAGCAGCTTGTTAAAGAGCTCCTCATCTTGAAACAACCTATTTCGCGTTAACCTATTAATACCCATTTCGATTACTCTTTAAAAAGTCGGGGCTGTTCTGCCGTTGGGGCCAGAAATCGCACCTCCTTATTCTGATGATCGATAACAACCTGAATCTGCGCCTTTCTCTCTATAATTTGCCCGAGTTCGTCAATTGTGCCGAGATTCTCAATTGTGATCTTATGCAGGGCTATAGAGGGATCTGCGTAGCTTTCATAACGTGAGGTTGCGGCTAAGACCCGCGCAGTTTCCTCAAGCGAGGCGTTTTTTAACTCAAGGTGAAATACTGGACGAAGCATCGGGGCACTACGGCCCTCAATTGAGTCCTTAGTTCCAGGGCGCTCACGTTGTGGCAGAACCTCTGGGGGATGGGTCCAACGGGTGCGTGCATAAACCGGCTCAGCCCCTGCACTGCGCACAGCAGGGAGAAAGATAGTACGCTTAGTCGCAGAGTACGGTTGGTACTCCTTTGGCCCCTTAGTGCAGCCGGAAACTGTTAGCAGTAGAGATAATAGAAGAAATCCTCGCATAATCATTAGCGAATATCCTCCGGATTAACGAAGCCAACGGCCGAGCCCTGTTGGGCTCCACCGAGCTGGCCCTCGATCTCGAATGCATCTGTAACAGCCCAAGCATCCTTTTTTACCTTAAGGTAATAGTAGTGAGCAGGAACAAGATCTCCGTGAGAGTTTAGGTGATCAGGTATCCACATTAGCCGAACAACGGCGGGCTGAATAACCGGATTACTCGGTTGCGGTGAGAGCGTTCGTTGGTAGCTGCTCATGGCCTCAAGCGCCTCACGTGCGCGTGTTGCCTTTCCACCGCCGGAGTCATTCAGAGCCGCATCGTTCTTCTCGCCAAAGTACGCAACCTCTGATGGGCTTTCATAGAATGGATTGAGGATGTTTCCGACCTGGTTGCATCCCGAACACACGCTCGCTAGGAGCGGAATTACTAATGTTGCTACTTTTCTCATGCGCCTTACCTCAACCGTTAATCTAATGACGTGTATACAACCGAGGGGTTCTCATCGTCGATCTGCTCAAGCAGGTCAGGAATAGCAAGCGACTGCGAGAATACCGCCGTAGCCTCGCGTCCTGAGAGCACCTGAACAACCGGAACTAAGAGCTGTAAACGCTCACGAATAATCTGCTGCCACTCCTGAGCTGCGGATGAGAGTGCGAGCCCTCCCGCATATGCTGGGATCTGACTCTGGTCAACCTGTGACTGTGAACTTTGACTGCCGCTATTATTATAATATAAGGTGTTTCTATTTGCAGCGGCTAAACCCTGTCCCAATCCTGATAGACCTCCGGCGAAACCGGCACCGGCGATAGCTTTACCTATTGGATCTATCAGAACCCCCTCCATACCACGAATTCCATCCTCACCTACGATCCAGCCATCTATGGTGAACTCCTTACGGCGTCCGTTTGGAAGTCGTAGACTAAGTCTGGTCAATCGAAAGAGCACACGAGAATCTGTCAGGGAGCCCTGCGCTGCTGCGATAACACGCGCCTCACCGAGCGGAATACTGTTGCCATCCGGTCCGATAATATCTCCGATTAACTTGAGAACAACGGGATACGGCGTTCCATCGGTCGGTGCGTTTACACCTGCCAGGAGCTTAATTCGCACAGAATCACCAGGCATAATAGCCGCCAGGCGAACCTTAACTGGTGGAGCAGGGGGCTGCGCTGGAATAGCGTCGGAAGCGGCGATAGACTCAAGTTCGTTCGGATCAGCGCTAGCTAGCCCTGGTCCGGTTATATCACCTAGATCTTTCGGCGCTGTGTTTCCGCCGGCCGTAGATGTCGAATTTTGAAGTTCAGCTAGACGCTCAAGGATCTTCTTAAAGATCTCTGCCGTAGTTGCCTCATACTCCTGCATGGCCTTCTTTTGTGTATCAACATCCTCACGCAGTGCGTTTGTGTTCTGGGTCAGGGAGTTTAACTGTCCGTTAAAGCGCTCAACCAGATCGGTCCAACGCTCATTAGGATCGTTTGCTCCAACGTTTACCTGCTTGAGATCGCCCTTCTGTCGACGACGGGCTCCGCCACTTTCACCGAAGATCAGGAATAATATAGCGATACCCACAACTCCCGTTATGACCTGCGTTTTCCTGTCGCTCCGCAACCGGAGCATGAAATCTTTCAATATTTGTGACATACTTCACCTGCTCGTTAACGGGCTCGCGTTACAATATAGACCTTTGCGTTATGTTTATTTGATATCTGCTCCTCTACGTTAAGAGGTCGTGCGCTTAATTCCCAGGAGGATGCCGATACGGCGCGTGTTCCATCGATACGAAACGTAGCTGCATTAAGCTTCTGCGATTGGTCCAACAGGTTGGTTGTATCCAGTACGTACCCCCACAGGTTAGCGCCGATAAAGATCTTGTCGATCTTTGCCAAGACAGCACCATCGCTGACAACCTCTTGTCCCTTGAATTTCTCACTAATCTGGTAACCTGCTATCGACCTTTTGCCGAACTCTGCAACGAGAACCATCTCACGCATCAATCCAGAAACCTTACTTGCTGGCGCGTACTCATAGCCACGTTCCTTATACGGCTCTGGCATCGACTCCTCTTCTGGAGCACCAAAGGCGCCCTTGCCATCTCCGATTGAAATCTGGGCATCTCGTGGGCTCTCTGCAGTAGCGCGCCGAATACGGAGTGGGTAAGATCTGCCATCGTCTAGCCGTACTAGGATCGCCTCTCCGTTCTCATTGATATTCTCTTTTCCGAACACGACTAGCGCATTTCCCTTGTTCTCGATGGCTATGCCGGCGTTCGAGTTTTTAAAACCATCCTTGATGCGACCTCCTTCAAAGACGATCTCGGTTGGTTCTCCAATATTAATCCACACCTCTATCTCACCATTGCCACTTTGGTACTGAACATCACGCGCAGATGCACTATATGGCTGCGCAACGAGCGCCACAGTTATTCCGAGAAGTATGGTGAATACATTATAATACATACTATTTCCTCGCTTCATTAGTCGGCTCCTGTTCCTCTCAGCGGGTCACCACTGCGCTCTCCCCGTGTGTTTGGAGTAAATACAACGTTGGTGATAACAATGCCGTACGGATTAATCGGATTACGTGGGATAGTCGTCATCTCAACTCGGTAGCGGCTGGTAACGGTTGGAACTTCGGCCCCTGCTATCACCTTCCACCGTTCGCCAGTGACTGATATCGTTACGTTGTTGCCAGTTCGCTCAACGCGCGTGGCAAGTGGATCAACAAAGAACACCTGAGTACGGATTGAGTTCTCGATGGCAGGTAGCTCTGATTGTAACATCTCCTCCTTGAACTTCGTAAGTAGGGGCTCTTTAAGCATGCTGCTCGCTATATCAAATTGCTTGCGAGCTGTTCCGGGTTGGTAAGTAGCGATCATGTTAATGTAATCGTTGGCTACATTGATAAACTCGTTATCAGGAATATCTTGAGCTGCATACACGCCTGGCATCGGCTTTGATGGCACGCTCAGGATAATTTCGCGCGTGGACCACATGACTAAGGCAAAGATTACAGCGATTAGGGTCGTTGGAAACTGAATAAGTGAGAGCGATCGCCACATCAGGGCCTGATCCTTATAATTCTCCCACAAACGGATCGTATCGTTGCTGCCACGAGCTGCCGTTAGCTGCGTATCTGCAACTCGATCTTTTATGCCCTGTGTAACCTCTTTAATCTTGCTCATTACAAACCTTTTTTACCACCTTCTCGTTACGCCCTTGGATCCTTGTTACGCGGCTTATTTACCACGGCATCCAACTCAAGCTGCATGTAGAGACTCAGTGGATTCAGCTTCCGTATCGGAGCACCACTCCAGCGTGGTTGTAGCTTCGAAGGAGCGGGAATACCTGGGGGTTCGAATCCACACGCCACCATGCACACATTTCTCACTCCACGTTCCTCATCCGGAAACTTTTTTCGCATAGTTGCCAGCCCGAGCGTGATACCGATCCAGATCAACACCAACATCGGCATATGTTGCGCTGGCTTCTCAACCAGAGCACTAGCAAGAAAAGCACTGGTCAGTCCGGCCATCCATTCAAAGAGCTTGCAACCGGCAAAGGTCCAGTCTTCGTTTAAGCAGGGTATTACTTCACCGTTATCCATAGATCGTTCAAGCCTCTTTTAGTAATCAACGCTCATTACTTACTTGCTTCAGGCAAAAGTCGTGGATCCGCCGAAAATTTTATCCCTCCCTTCGTGGCCTTAGGTTGCGGATCTAGAACCCGCTCCAGATCTTCGGCACGATCAATCAGTGTGTTACGCCACTTAACAGGGTCTAACAGCTCGTCAGGACGAGCTATTTTCCTCGCCGTATCGAACTCGTTCAGGGCCGAGATTAAGAGCGCCCTGGAGCGTGCATAGTGCGCCACAGCCTCGGCAGTGGTCTCCTGATTGGCCTCTCCTAGCCCTATTGGAGCACGTTTATTTTCGGTATAGCCGAGCGAGCTCCACAGCAGCGCCGTTCCCACTATCATCCCCACACACCCCTTCTTCGCCGTAACCATCTGGTTCCTTTAGCTTTTTTCGTAAAATCTAATTTCTCTCACCTACCATGTGTATCTATCGCCACTTTTACCCCTACTACTGGAGAGATCTCAGCTATTCTGTAAATCGATAATTATACCGAGATATAGTTAGGTAGCTGAGATACCCTCCTATGAGGGGACTTACGCGGCTTACGCTATTAAGTCTCTAGATGGATATGCTGAGGGGTCAGAGATCCGTGACTTAACGGGTTACTATCGCTCGGATCTGGTACGATCAGGGTGTTTGGGCCAGACTGATAGTCTAGATACGTCGCTTGATCTGATAACAAGGGGGAATGATACTCCTTAAACGTTGCCTGGTAGGGGCAAGGCGGCTGTAGTAACAGGTTTTATTTAGAAGGGGCTTTTAGTGGCAGAGGGTCGTTCTACGCCAGACAGTAACGATATGGATCTTCTCCACCACGCTGGCCGGAAGAGGGGGGGGGCATCTCGCCTTATCGTGCAGGGCGTTGTTGCGCTCTTCGTGGTTATCTTTGCGCTTCTTATAACCACCTACTTTGTGCAGCGCTCCAAGCTAGAGGTCACAGAGATAGCACAGCTTAACAAGCAACTACTTGAAACTGGTAGCGCTTGGGGTGAGAACCTCTCTTTGGATCTCAGCGAATACTCGCAGTGGTTCGTACGTCACGGAACTCAGACCGAAGCACAGCTCTTCAACGACATTAGCGCTATCCTTATTGGGAATGCCCTGGCAAGTCCGGCCGCCTATGCTTCAGCTAGCGAGATAGGACTACTCTCTCAGATATACCTTTCACTGCATGAGGGTTTGCTGCGGCTCTCCTTTCTAATCATAGCCTCACTCCGTGTCTGGATCGTGGCGTGTATCGTAGCGCTCTTTTTTGGGCTGCGTTACTATCGGGCCTATGTCGGCGCGGATGCTCTCGGACAGATGGGTAACGGACGCCTTTTTTATTCCGGTGCGCGAGCCAGCCTAGATGCGGTAACTCCCGAAGGCGCGCCAGATATTCAGATCCGTGGGCTTGCGTGTCCGCAGTTCTCTACAGCAGTTGAAGCGCGCGCCTCAGGAGTATGGCGGGTTCTAAATGAGTACGGCGCAGTCAACGGTACCAACGAAGCTCTCACCGCAATTATTGTTAAAAACGGCGCGATCGCTCCCTATGTGGCGCTGCAAGAGGAGGAGTCCCTACTCGCAACTGCATTCGCTACTAGTAGCATTAAGGAGCATACGGAGGACCTCCTATCTGCAGCACTCTCGTTACACGCCCTGTACGCTGCTGGAGAGGTGCATGCTGGATTAGAAGAACCGCACCCAAGTGGAGACGCACAGCCCCTTAATTCCGAAGAGTACGCACTATTGGTACGTGCAGCGCTGCATCGAGTGCTCACACCGGCTCTTAGACAGGAGCTTGGCCGTATTCCGGCGGCTGAGGTTGCAACCACAATCCTTGCTCTTGAGTGCGGAAAGGTGCTGGTACATTCGTATGAGGGGGGGCGTTGGATCCGCCGCTCTAACTTCCCGCATTTGAGCGCGCGCGCTGTTTTACACTCGGTGCTTGAGTACCCGCAGGACTACAGCTTTGACGCACGCTCTCGTATTAGACGATCGCTAATCTATGCCGCACGTTCAAGCGCCTTTGCACCGGTTCGAATGCCGGTGGATCTGCGCTCTGATGTTTGGGGACTCAGGCAATGGATGGAGATCTTTTTGGCCTGTCCACATGAGCTAATAGATGTAGCGGACGAAGTTGAATTAGTTGGACTTGTGCGTGTGTCACATATTGCGTGGAGTAGTGAATTTCTAGAGAGTTCAATTGGATCGATCTCTGATATAGCGCAGAATAGCTATGCTACCGGATCAGATCTACTCTTTATACCTGTAGCGCGGGTTGTTGCACTCCTTCGAGAGACCCTTAAGCCATTAGAGATTAGGCGCATGGAGGTGCTCTTAGCAGCGGCCAGTTCGCGCCAGAGGCTAAAAGCCATCGCGGTAGAAAAGGGGGACGGTCCTTCATTCGCCAGTAACTCACTAGAGCGAATCATGCCACCTCTAAGCAACGAGGAGGTTCTAACGCTTGAAAAATTGCACGCAATCTCGGCGCAGGATCTCAGAGACTGGTCCGCTATGCGCATAGTGCTCGCATCGTACGGCTGGCTAGCTAGGCGGGTAGGGGATTATACCGTTCCAGATAGCTCTGTAATCTTCTCCGTGTTTAAGTCAAAGGAACGACTAGAAGGGGCTAACTCACTCGGCCTGCTTGGCAAGGCCGGGATGGTTCCCCTGCGCGGCGCAAAGCTTGAGCAACGTTGGGGCCGCAGTTGGAGCTCGCGCTTTAAATATGCAGATAAGGCAACTATGTCGGAAACGACAGAGGATTACGAAAAGTTGCTACAGGGCATAGAGGAAAAACCTGCGGACGAGTCACCTTCGGAACTGAGTCCAGCTAGTGCGTAAAGGAACGACTTTAATATATGGCACGTAACTATAGACGAACAGACTATACGGCGATCAGAGAGGCACGGATCAAACGATCGCTACTGACCTCTGGATTGACCTCGCTAGGGGCATTTGGAGCTGCTATGTCGCCAGCGCTCGCCTCTGCCGATCCGATGGTTCTTTTCGGCTTGGGATTAATACCTGCCGCGGCCTTTGGTCGCACCGCCTTTGAATGGGGCAAGCAGTATGCTCTTGAGCTTGAGCGCCAAAGGGAATCTATATTTCGGGGTGGTAAGGCGGTCTTGGGAATGCCACCTGAACGGGATTGCCTAGGCCATGCGGTCGAGGATGCGCGTGCTAAAAATAAAAAGATGCTCGACAAGTATCTGATCGGTTTTGAGCTAGATTCAGGAAAACCGCTCTGGGTAGATGATGATGAGATATGCACACATGGTGCCGTGTTTGCAAAGACTGGAGTAGGAAAAACACTCTGGCTTGAATCCCTTATCTTTCAACAGATGGCGCGTGGCAGGGCTAGTGGTTGTACCTTCATAGACGCAAAGCGTGATTCAACGACCCTCGCTCATATTATCCTAATGGCGATGGTGACCGGCCGAATTGAGGATCTGATCATCGTCGATCCGTTCGAAAGTGTGCATGCATATAACTTTGTAATGACGAATCAGCGCGCCGACGTTAAGGCGCGTAAGGTTCTGCGTGCAGGGCTCCCACCAACATCGGATCAGAGCTCAACTAAGCACTACGACCGACTAGCAGCCGATTCAATCTATCGCATGGTGCGCGCCATGGAGAGTTTTGGCCTAGCGTGGTCTATTCGTGATATCGCCGTATCGCTCTCAGCATTTCAGATCGCTTATCCGCACCTCAGAAACATGCTTAATAAGATCGGAGCCCGCCAGGCCATGGTGGAGCTCGGCCATCTGGCATCCAGCTATCGCAGCGTAAAGGGTGTGCTTGATACAGCTCGTATTACCGATAACCTACGGGGTATCGCCTCTGAACTGCACGCAATTGCAGGCAGCGAGGTGGGTGAGGTCTTCTGCACTAAGTATACCGACCTCGTTCTTACCGACGCTATTCTGCGCGGAAAGATCATCTACTACATGCTTCCAAGGTTAGAGGAGGCCGAGAGTGCGGCTAGAATGGTCAAAATATTTCGTGAAGACCTTGAGGTATCGATCGGTGAGATTACCTCTTCACGCATTCACAACCTTGAGGACCCGCACCTAGTTATTATCGACGAGGGATCCTCTACCTTTGGACCAACCTGGGCGAACCTCTTTGAGCTTGCGCGACGTGGCCGCTTTGCGCTGCTCTTCGGCGCGCAGTCGACAGGTGGACTTACCGATGCGGCCGCTGGATTGAGTGAGGCGTTTTATGAACGCGTGATGGCTAACGTAAACTTAAAGGTCATGATGCGTATCGGGGATAACCGTACCGCCGCTGATATGACCGAGTGGTTCGGAAAGATTACAAGCACCAAAAAATCGATCGGTGCTGGCGTTACAACGGGGCTCTCTAGCACACTGCTAAAAGGGCCGCTTGATATTAGTGCGCGCCGAACAGGTGGGGAGTCTCAAACTGTTAGTTATTCAGAGGATGAGGAGGATCTCGTTAGCGCCGAAGAGCTTAAGCATGAGATGTCGGCAGAGAAGGGTTTGGCCTGGTTCGATCTAGGAAACGGCAAGATCGTCAAGGGGCGCTCGTTTTGGTTTAACGCTAGCCTGCCAGAAACCTGGGAGGGGCGAGAGTTTGTTGTTAAGCCGGAGCGATTTGAAGTTGATGAGATCGGATTAGCAGATTGGGTCGATGAGCAGATCCTCTCTCAGGAGCAGGATGAGATCTCAGCCAAGTTTGCCTCTAAACCACGGCAAGCTGCAGAGCCTGAGTTTCCGCGTGATAAATCAGGGGGCGCACGAGGCGCTTCGTCCGCCTCTGCCTCTTCAGAGCCTGGAACGCCCTCATCATTTAAGTTAAATATGATGCCGCGCGGTGGAGCACGGCCGCGGGGCGTCGTAACAACTATTGCAAAGCCCGCTTCTGCCACTACTACTACGCAGCAGGGAGCTCCCGAGCCCCCGACAGAGAGCGTAACTGCTAAGAAAGCAAGTGAAGCAAAGGCGCCAGTACCCCCGAAGGATCCTCCTAAGGGGCCACGAACGGGCCCCCTTAAGCTTAGGAAATGAGATAATCTTGCTTTTAGACTAGTAGGTAAGTATCTTTAGGGGTTGTAGTATGCTTGTTGTAGTTTACGCTTGCAAATTGACTAACGTCTCTATTATGCACAGGTTTTAAAAAAGGTGAAGGTTCTATGTACCGCGGCGGAGTTACTTTTTCGATCAACAAATCCTTTGGACGCCTGCAACTAATCCCAGAAGCGCAGGGTCTTAGACTTTTCTACACACCGATAATTGAGGGCTCCGAAGCTCCTGGCGCCCCGGGTAGCCTAGATATGGTGCTTCCGATCGATGCTATTGGAGGGCTTTGGGCAACCACACGCGCATTTCTTTACGGTGTTGAAGCGCTCGATGAGAACGTCGTCTTGCAGAGTGGTGAGAGCGAGAGCGATTCAGATACCCTCATTAAACTTTATCGAGATAAGCCACGCGGACAGCAGGGGAAGTTAAGTGGCGAGGAGGTCTGCTGGCTCCGTATCGTAACGGGCCGCACAGAAGAGGAGCGTCGTCGAATTAAGCTAGGGCCTAGAGACCTTCTCTGTCTTGAGCTCTCATGCAACTCAGTTATGATCCTTGCAGGCGATGCTGGAACTCATAAGCCGGCGTTGATGTAGGCGGGAGCAGGCCCCCCTCCGTCAGTCTTTGATTTTATAGCAACAACCCCACTTAGCGGACCTGCATCATCCTGGCGAGACGCATGTTTATGGATCCAGTAGATGTGGTGTTATAAATAGAGTTTGCTGTAAATTAAACCTTGCTTTACAATAGGTATGAACAACACCAATCGGTCATACTACAACTTTTGGGCTAAAGCCGAAGAGAACTCCAACAGCTTTCACCTGTTGCCATACCATAATCTGGATGTAGCAGCGGTTGGGCACGTTTTATTGTCTCTTGATGATCAATTACAGGAGCGATTATCCTGTTTTCTACATCCTTGCGCGAAACCTCTCAGTAGATCGCTTTTTACCCTACTCTTGGCCTTGCATGACATTGGAAAGTTTGCCGAATCATTTCAAAATCTTCGACCCGATCTATTACGGCAACTTTTAGTCAAGGAGAGTAATGCTCGATACTTGTTGCGTCATGATAGCGCCGGTTGGTTGTTATTTAGGCACAAGAGTGTTCGAATTAAAGAGATTCTGTTTGGAGGCTCGGCGCCTATTATTGAAGGGTGCGCGAATGTTGATGATACCCTTGATGTTTTGGATCCGTTACTAAGGGCCGTATTTGGACATCACGGCATGCCCCCTGATAGAGCTAAGGCAATGGCTCTTAGTACCCCATTATTTCCGCTAGACTTTGAGAGCGCCGCAGCTGAGTTCGTAAGTGATGTTTCATCTTTGCTATGTATTAAACCGATCCGCGTCTGCTCCGATACTACGTACTCGCAAGATTGTCGGTTGACAAGCACTGGCGCATGGATATTCGCAGGATTTGCGGTTCTGTGTGATTGGATAGGCTCAAGCTCACAACGATTTCCATTTCAGTCCACACGCATAGCTTTAAGTGACTATTGGAATGATTGCGCGATTCCCTTCGCAGAAAAGGCGATCCATGAACTAGGAATCCTTCCGTGTTCCGTCAGGTCCTTTGGCGGAGTAGAAGTCATATTTAGTCACATAAAACAGCCCACCCCTCTGCAAGACCTGTGTGCGACAGTAGAGATTCCTGCTGTGCCGCAGTTGTTTATAATAGAGGACTCAACGGGTGCGGGGAAAACAGAAGCGGCAATATCGTTGGCGCATCGCTTGCTTGAACATGGCCTCGCCCAGAGTATCTTTTTTGCTCTTCCCACCATGGCAACGGCTAATGGCGTGTTTGAGCGAGTAAAGAATGTTTTTAAAAATGTATTCACCGAGAATAGCAGGCCATCATTAGTCCTGTCGCACTCACGGAGAGACCTGAGCCATTCTTTTAGTCAGCTCATGTTCCCAGAGACTGCCACAACATCTGTCGCAGGTGACGATGAGCCTGGCGAAGTAGGCTGCGCAGCGTGGTTTGCAGATTCTCGCAAAAAATCGTTGTTGGCTTCCTTTGGGGTAGGAACTATTGACCAAGCTCTCGTAGGGGTCTTGCCAATAAGGCACCAAAGTTTACGGCTTTTTGGGGCAGCTCGAAGCGTTCTTATTATTGATGAGGTTCATGCCTACGACACGTACATGACTAAACTGCTTTGTGCGTTGCTTGAGTTTCAGGGTGCTTTTCAAGCCCCAGTAATTCTGCTGTCTGCGACCCTTCCTGCATCACTGAAAGATAAATTTATTGCGGCTTACCGCAAAGGGCTTGGAGCAGATCTCTCTGTTAAACGCTTGCCAGATAATCCATATCCATCAATGGAGATAGTTTCTAGAGCAGATATTGTTAGAAAGACCTTTTCCACGAGAACTTCAGTAAGGAGAACTGTTGATATTTGCTATGTATCGGAAGAATCTTCGGTCCAGGCTGAGATAGCGAAGGCAGTTCAGGCAGGAAAGAGCGTTTGCTGGATTAGAAATTCAATTGAGGATGCTCGCTTAGCGTATCAGTCCGTTAGTGAGCACCTCCAGCAGTCTGGTGCTAATGCCATCGGCAAAGTAACTCTCTTTCACTCGCGATTCTGTTTCGGAGATAGGCTGGAAATAGAGGAAAGCGTGCTTGAGGTCTTCGGACCTAATGGAGGAGCAAAAGATCGATCTGGGCGTATTTTGATATCAACTCAGGTAGTAGAGCAATCCCTAGACCTGGACTTCGATGTGATGATAACAGACCTGGCTCCTATGGATTTGATTATCCAAAGAGCGGGGCGTCTCATGCGGCACTCTCGGGACGCTAGTGGAAATCGAATTGTTGGCGCAGACGAGAGAGGCAAGCCGCTTCTGTATGTCTATGGTCCTATCATTACGGATCGTCCAGGGAAGGATTGGTACTCCGCCTTCTCAAGGCCAGCTAGTTTCGTCTATCCTCATCATGGGCAGTTGTTTTTAACAGCAAAGTGCCTGTTCGAGAAAAAGGAGTTACGGGTCCCTGAGGATCTTCGTCCCTTTATTGAAGCGGTCTATGGAGATGATTATTCGACACACTTACCACCAGAGCTTGTTGAAGTTGAAGATAGAGCGGAGGGAGCTGATAGAGGAAAGACTAGTATCGCAAGTATTAATATACTCAAAATTATTGACGGATATAACTGCATCAGTAATGAGTGGTCGTCAGATGTCGATACGCCGACGCGGCTAACAAACGAACAGCGTATCGTGACACTCGTAAGGGAGTGCGAGCTAGGTATTGTACCAATTTATCAGGGGCCTAATGGGTGGGAGTTAAGCGAGATCTCCTTACCTAGGGGTTTTAGGGAGCTATCGCCAGAGGCTTATTCTCAAGCGTGCTGTAAAGCGTTGGAGTTTTTGAAAAATCAGCCTCAGCATCGTTGGCGGAATTTTGTTGTGGCGCATTCAAAAGAAGGGTACTTTTCTGGCTCTCTAATGAAGCTCAAGGGTGAAGAACAGATCCTTTTTAAGTACGATAAAAAGTCAGGTTTGGAGCTGCTGGTGGATGAATTGCTTTAATTTACTCAGGGAACGGTGGATCCCAGTAAGGCTACAGTCCGGGGCTATGGCCCTTATAGCGCCCCATGAGTTGGTTTCGTTGCAGGGGCAAGATTTTGCAATCGACGTAGCTAGTCCACGACCTGACTTTAATGGGGCGCTTCTTCAGTTTTTAATTGGATTAGTCCAAACAGCCTTTCCTCCAGATGATAAGAGGAGCTGGCGGCGATTTCTTGCAACTCCGCCCGATCCAAGCGTTCTACAAGAAAGATTCGCACAATTTACCTTTGCGTTTAATCTTGACGGCGATGGTCCTCGATTCATGCAGGATATAGAAGTGTCTCTAGACACCCTGAATGATCCTGTCCCTATAAATCGTTTAATCATCAACGAGCCTGGAGAGCAATCTGAAAAGTTAAACAAGGATTTCTTTGTAAAACGCGGTTCATCCCCCTTCCTATCTCTTCCTGCTGCGGCACTAGCACTCCTGACCCTTCAATTAAATGCACCGTCTGGAGGGCAGGGGCATAGAACCTCCTTACGAGGAGGGGGTCCGCTGACATCTGTGCTTGAGGGAGATTCTCTGTGGGAAACAGTCTGGAGAAATGTTCTTCAAAGCCAGGAGCTTAACTACTCATCAGACAGTGTTGATAGATCAAAAGAGCTTATTTTTCCATGGCTTACGCAAACTCGTACAAGTGAAAATGATGAAAAGATTGAGCCAGCAGACGCCCATCCGCTCCTCATGTTTTGGGCTTGCTCAAGGCGCATAAGGTTACTTTTTTCCTCAGATAAAAGAGCCTGCAACATTTTTACAGCACTAGCGCCAGATAGAGGGTGCGAGCATTACGTGACAAAAAATTACGGTGCTAATTATTCCGAGAATTGGATACACCCACTTACCCCATATAGGGGAACCAAAGAGGGGCTCCTATTCACAGTTAAAGCGCCACAGGCGGGGATTTCGTTCCGAAATTGGTTAGGCCTTGTAGCGCAGGCTCAAGGAGCTCAGCCAGCGTTAGTCGTCAGGCGACAGCAAGCTGAAAACCAGCAGGGTGCGTCGCGCCTGCTGTGTTTCGGATACGCCATGCACGATGCGAAGCCCCGCAATTGGGTACAAAGTCAGCTTCCTCTATATCTATTTCCTGATGAGAGCAGCGTGGAGCGGTACGCAAAAGACATGTTTGGATTGGTCTCGGCAGCTGAGGAAGCAAGAGATATTCTCAAGAAAGCCCTTAAAATTGCATTAGGAAAAAAGTCGCACATGGCTTCATATGCTCAGCAGCTTAACAATTCGCTCGAAGGCGAGTTTTTTGCGTTAGCAGGAGTGCTTTCAGAATCCGATGAATCTAGTCGAATCGCATGCAAGACTAAGTGGTTGCAGGTAGTAGTAGCCACCACACGTAATACTTTTGACCAACTGCTTCTTGGGGGAGATCTAGTGGGAGTGGACTCTCCTCGCGTGTTTGCTGGCAGAGCATTTTTGCAAAAGCTTTTTAAGCAGCGGTGGAGTAAGCTTGAGGGAATGCTGGAACTTCCACTATCTGCCCCAGTACTCTTGGAACGGGCTAAGAAAAAGACCAGACATGTTGAGCAGGAGGCGAAAGTATGAGCACGGCTAATTTGAGAACTGAGGTGGGGAGCCTAGCAGCGGAGTGGTGGAGCCGGCTCAAAGAATGCCCCGGTGCTAGAGCAAGGTTGCGGAGGTGCGGCTCTGTTCTTGAAATAATATTGGAACCCGAAGTCCATTCGCTACGACGTGCATTTCAGTCTCTTGAGAATAGTAGAGTGTCAATAGAAACTGTAGCTCTCATAGCTGGAACATTGGCTTGGGTGGAGGAGGCTAGTAATGAGTCTATGGGTGAGCAACTAGGGAAGGCGGCGGAACAAAAAGCAGCAATTCAAAATCGGATGCGACGACTACTTAAGGAGGAGCGTGGTAATTACGATAGGCTCTTGGATCAATGGAGACGAGTGCTTGCATTGCTGGGTGGGCGAGCAAATCCCGCTGAGTTATCAAAGCTCATCTTCTTTTGGGGGGATACAGCCAAGAAGAGATTCGCGACAGATTTCTATGAGCATATTAAGTAGGTAAAGAATAGTTTACATATCAGGAGAAAAAATGGCTAACTTTGTGCAGATTCATACTCTAACCTCATATCCACCATCCAATTTGAATAGAGATGATTTAGGGCGACCCAAGACCGCTGTGGTAGGGGGTGCAACTCGGCTTCGCATATCGTCGCAGTCTCTCAAGCGAGCATGGCGTACATCACGCATATTTACCGAGAACTTGCAGGGCAATCTTGGTATCCGGACCAAGGAGATCGGGCACTACGTTGAGAAGCTCGGGCTAGAGCTTGGAATCAGTGCGGATAAGCTTAAGAACGTGGCTTCGAAACTTGTCGCTATCTTCGCGGGAGAGAAGAAAGAGGCTAAGAAAGATAAAGATAGTCTTAAAGCAGAGCAGTTGGTGTTTCTTGGCACGCTAGAGCTTGAAGCTATCAAGGATCTTCTATCGAATATTGCAAGTGGGGGGGATTGCTCAGATGAAGACTTAGCAAGTGTGCTCAAAAAGGCCCCTGGTGGTGTAGACGTGGCCATGTTTGGTCGTATGCTTGCTTCTGCACAGGAATGCAACGTGGAAGCAGCTGTGCAGGTTGCTCATGCCTTTAGTGTGCAGAAGGTTACGCTAGAGGATGATTATTTTACTGCCGTGGATGATCTCAAGGGGGCATTTGAGAGAGAGGGTGCCGCTCATATTGGCATAACTGAGTTCGGTTCCGGAGTGTTTTATGAGTACGTGTGTATCGATCTTGATCGTTTGGTAACTAACTTAGGAAAGGATAGGGCGCTTGCCTCCGCAGGGCTTAAGGGGCTTATAGAGGCCGTTTGTACCTCCAGTCCATCAGGTAAGCAGAATAGCTTTGCCCATGGTTCATATGCATCCTATGTATTGGTAGAGCGAGGCACGAGACAGCCTAGAAGTTTATCATCAAGCTTTTTGAACCCCATAGGAGGACAAGATGTATTGAGGGATGCAATTGCTCAACTTCAGGATACTAGGGATAGTTTTGATCAGGTGTTCGGCAAATGTGCTGACTCTCGATATGAATTGAGCGTGCCGACTAAGCAAGGATCCTTAGGCGAGCTAATCAGCTTTGGATCCACTATTGAGTAGTTATGAATCAGGCTTTAGCATTCTTTCTTTATTCGCCGCTCCAGTCCTGGGGGGATATTGCTGTTGGTGAGATCCGAAATAGCTTTCGATATCCATCCAAATCTGCGCTTATAGGACTCCTTGCGGGAGCTATGGGACTGGATCGGTGTGTAGATGAGAGCCGAATACTTGCGCTCAATAATGGGCTTAACTTTGCTATTCGTATCGATGGTGAAGAAACTATGATATCGGATTACCATACCGTACAGGTGCCGCCTAATAAACGAGGCGCTGGATATCGGACAAGAGCTGCTGAGCTTCAAGCCGAAGATCTGGAAACTATTTTATCGTCTCGAGAATATCTCTGTGATGCGGTTTTCTCAGTCTATTGCTTTGGAGATGCTGAGACACTCATTCAACTACAGGAGAAGCTAATTTTTCCGGAACGACCATTATATCTAGGTCGAAAGAGTTGTCCACTTGCAATGCCTACTCTTGCCCAAATAGTGAAGGGGCCCACACTCCTCTCTATACAGCAGCAGTTCGCCGTCCCTTCTGAAGTCCGAGAAAAAGCATGGGTGCCTTTTAGGAACATTGGTAGCGATACAGGTATAGTATGGGAGGCGGGTATTAATGCAGGGATTACCGCAACGAGAACTATTCAGCGAAGCGATGATATAATAAGTCGCCATCGCTGGCAGTTTGGAATGAGATCTGAGTCCATCGGCTATGTAAAAATGCCGTAGGAAAGGAGAATTTACGCGATGTTTTTTTCTAAGATAACTTTTCGAAGCCCAAAAGATGCAGCCAAAACTCTGCATGACGAATATCGAGTTCATCAATTGATCTGGGAGATAGCGTCAAGCGGCCCAGAGCAGGAAAGGTCGTTTCTTTACCGTCAAGTAGCTGGTGGTATCCCAACATTTTATATCCTGTCGATCAATTCTATTACGGAGAAGCATCCATTATTCACAATAGAATCGAAACGGTTTGAGCCGGTTATAACGGCTGGGGATTGTTTTCAATTCTCCGTCAGGGTCAATCCTATTGTTGCTAAATATCATGAGGTAGTACCTCTAGCAGGTAGCAAAAAAACGCGTTCTACCAGGCACGATGTCGTAATGAACGAGAAATTTATTCGCCGAGCACAGGGCGTAGAGTGCAGTTCTATGCAAGATATTATCTCAACTTCTATTAGCAGATGGATCGAAGCACGGGCTGAGAGAAATGGTTTCTCAATCAGGGCCGACTCTCTTTTGTTTTCTGAATATACTCAACGCCGCTTTTTTAAGAGGCGAACCTCTCACGCTGTTGCGCTCTCAACTGTTGACATATCAGGAGTGCTGCAAGTAGTTGATAGTGACAAATTTCTTTTCTGCCTCAAAAATGGGCTAGGGCCAGCCAAGGGGTTCGGGTGTGGGCTTATGCTGATTAGACCCGTCACATGAACGATTTTTCAGCGCCTAAGCCAATTCCGATAAAAGAAAGGGTCTCCATGCTCTTCATCGAGAAGGGGCAGCTGGACGTACTAGATGGTGCATTTGTTGTTGTTGATGCAGCTGGTGTACGGACGCACATTCCTATCGGTATGGTGACGTGCTTGATGCTCGAGCCAGGTGCCAGAGTGTCGCATGCTGCAGTTAAGCTCGCCGCTTATGTTGGATGTCTGCTCGTATGGGTAGGGGAGGCTGGAGTTCGTCTTTACGCATCTGGACAGCCTGGCGGAGCCAGAGCTGATCGACTCCTTTACCAAGCTAGACTTGCCTTAGATGAAACGTTGCGTCTTAAAGTAGTGTGCAAAATGTACGAGATGCGGTTTGGAGAGGCACCCCCACAACATAGAAGCATAAATCAACTTAGGGGTATTGAGGCCGGGCGAGTGAAGGCCTTATACCAGCAATTCGCCAAACGATATGGGGTAGCATGGAAAGGGCGAAAGTATGATCCTCAAAGCTGGGAGGCGAGTGATGACATCAATCGAAGTTTAAGTTCGGCAACGGCCTGCTTATATGGAGTTACAGAGGCCGCCGTGTTGGCGGCTGGGTATGCTCCGGCAATCGGATTTCTTCATACAGGAAAGCCTCAATCGTTTGTGTATGATATTGCCGATATATTAAAGTTTGACACAGTAGTTCCGATTGCCTTCGAGGTAGCCGCCTCGCCTAAGGGGCCAATTGAGCGAGAGGTTAGGCATAAGTGTCGAGACAGTTTTCGGGCGAATAAAACTTTGCAAAGGTTGATTCCTCTTATAGAAGAGGTGTTGGCTGCCGGGGGGATTGAAAAGCCGCCTGCTCACGCGGAGGCACTTCCAGTAGCCATCCCCGAACAACATGGGAATAAGGATGTTGGTCATCGTAACTGAGAACATACCCCAGCGCATAAGAGGCCGCTTAGCAGTCTGGCTTATTGAAGTCAGAGCGGGAGTTTATATAGGTGATGTGTCTCAAAAAACTAGGGCTATGATTTGCCTTCAGGTACAACAGGGATTGGCTGAAGGGAATGCTGTAATTGCTTGGACTACTAATACCGAGGCGGGGTTTGATTTTTTTACACTTGGGAGCAACCGTCGTCTTCCGGTGGAGCTGGACGGAATGAAGCTAGTTTCATTTCTGCCGCCTAAAGACCCATAAAACAAGTCACAACTTTCGGTAAGTATGAGGGCTAGCTACTTACGTACTGATATTAGTAAGTTACGGGAACAGTGTTCCCCGCGTGTGCGGGGATGAACCGGTTGATCCGTTGTGATCCCCTGTTGGACCGCTGTGTTCCCCGCGTGTGCGGGGATGAACCGTTTTAGGCAGTTTTCGTTTATCTTTATCTGAGCGTGTTCCCCGCGTGTGCGGGGATGAACCGGTGTCATGCCGAACTCTTTTTCGAGCCTGAGTGTGTTCCCCGCGTGTGCGGGGATGAACCGGTGACGTTGAGTAGCAGTCTGAGAGCGCATCTGTGTTCCCCGCGTGTGCGGGGATGAACCGGCTAATACGATTAGAATTAAGCGACGAGCAAGTGTGTTCCCCGCGTGTGCGGGGATGAACCGCCCGAAGCGTTGGAGGCGACATTATGAATTCCCGTGTTCCCCGCGTGTGCGGGGATGAACCGTCGACAACAACAGATAAAGCGGAAGAATACAGGTGTTCCCCGCGTGTGCGGGGATGAACCGTTAAACAAAGATGTTGCACGATTTAATTAGCTGTGTTCCCCGCGTGTGCGGGGATGAACCGATAAGATCGAGAGAGTAGATCGGTGTGGGGAGGTGTTCCCCGCGTGTGCGGGGATGAATCGAAAGAGGGGCCACCACGCTATATTCAAGCTGGTCGCATAATTGACCGATAAGTAACGTTATCGGACCTTGGGAGGGTTTGCCAAAGCTTGCTTAACCCTGCATTACATTACATCCCGTAGGGGAAGTCCTTTACATTAATCTTTCCACTGGCGCGTACACCCTTAAAGGCCTTGGCGTACTCGGCTAGGATCTCAAGTGAATAATGCAGTCGCTTACGGATCTCTGCATCACGATCATCTGCTGGTGTATCACCAACCAGCATCGTCTCAACGTTACGCACTATTACGTGGTCGGGCACATATACTAGGCGGTTATTCTTGTACGATGAGAGCCGTAACTCTGCGATCGGATAACTTCCACCAACTCCGCTCGATACTGATACTATCATGGCGGGTTTGTGGCCAACCTCTTTAGTACCGCACAGAAGTAAGAAATTCTTTAGGCCTGCAGGCACCATGCCAGACCACTCTGGGGAGACTAGAACTAGCGCATCACTCTTTTGTAGGGTCTCTGCTATTGGACCCCAGGTCGCTTCCCAGTGGGGCTCCCCGCTCCATACACCCTCATCCCAGAGCGGAAGTGGGTTCTTTGCAAGGGTTATTAGAGTGCCCTGCATACCCTGAGATTTAATGTCCTGCTCGATGTAGCGAGCCACGCGCTCAGATTGCGAATTTTCCCTGTGGCTACCTGATATTATTGATATATTCATAGTCTGCTATGATGCATCAACTGACTTAATTTATGCAACATTAAAGATGTTAGAAAGGGGCCCTAGAGCTGTTACCGAGCCCCATTGCATGCTAAAAATCAGAGCTATATGCATCCACCATCTCACCTAGAGCAACTTGAAGCTGAGAGCATCTATATCATGCGTGAGGTCGCGGCGCAGTTTGAGCGCCCCGTTCTTATGTACTCCGTTGGTAAGGACTCCTCAGTGCTCTTACGGCTAGCACAGAAGGCCTTCTTCCCGGGAAAGATCCCCTTTCCAGCGCTGCACATAGACACCTCCTATAAGTTTCCAGAGATGTATGAATTTAGGGACAGGACAGCTCGTGAGCTCGGACTAAACCTAATTATTCATAGAAATGAAGCGGCCTTAAGCGCTGATGCCAATCCATATACCCTAGGAACCCAACAGTGCTGCGCCCTACTTAAAACCGGCGGACTGCTCGAAGCGCTTAAGATAAATGAGTTTGATGCTGCTATCGGTGGTGCTCGCCGTGAGGAGGAACGCAGTCGCGCTAAGGAGCGAGTTTTCTCCTTCCGCGATAAACATGGCCAGTGGGATCCCCGTAACCAAAGACCTGAGCTATGGAACCTCTTCAATGGTAAACTTCTTCAGGGCGACTCGATGCGGGTTTTTCCGCTTTCGAACTGGACCGAGCAGGATATCTGGCGCTACATCCTAAAAGAGCAGATCCCAATAGTCCCGCTCTACTACGCCCAAAAGAGAAAGGTGGTAGTTCGAGGTAATAATCTAATCCCAGTAATGGAGTCTGATCCTAGAACCTTCACTGGTCAGAGGATTGAAGAGGTCGTGTGTCGTTTTCGAAGTCTTGGATGTTATCACTGTACCGGCGCCGTGCGCTCAGAGGCCACGACACTGGAGGAGATCGTTAACGAGATGCTTCATGTGAAGACCTCAGAACGAGCTACCCGTATCATCGACTTCGATACTGATGGCTCGATGGAGCTTAAAAAACGGGAGGGGTACTTCTAATGAGCTCTGCACCACAAACATTCGATACCCCTACTTTACCGGCCTCTTTGCTGCGTTTCTCAACAGCCGGTAGCGTCGATGATGGTAAGTCCACACTGATCGGTAGATTGCTACACGATTCTGGTAACGTGTATGAGGATCATCTTGCTGCTCTTGAAGTAGCGGCACAAAAGAGCGGCTCAACACGCCTCTCGCTAGCACTCCTTACCGACGGCCTTAAGGCCGAACGGGAGCAGGGCATTACTATAGATGTTGCCTACCGTTATTTTGCAACTCCGCGCCGCCGTTTTATCCTGGCCGACTCTCCCGGGCACGTTCAGTACACACGCAACATGGCAACTGGGGCTTCAAACGTCGATCTAACGATAGTACTTGTTGACGCACGCACAGGTATTATTGAGCAGACTAAGCGCCACGCTTTTATAACTGCACTGCTCGGTGTGCCCCGTATAGTGCTGGCAATCAATAAGATGGACCTGGTCGAATACTCGCAGCAAAGATTTGAGGAGATCGTCTCAGACTTTACACAGTTTTCAGCCAAGCTAGGCATTCGTGAGATTAAGTTTATTCCGGTCTCTGCGCTTGAGGGTGATAATATAGTATCGAGTAGCAGAAAGATGCCGTGGTACGGCGGAGAGACCGTTCTTGAGCACCTTGAAAATGTCTATATCGCAGGTGATCAGAATCTAGTGGACCTCCGTTTTCCGGTTCAGTACGTAATCAATCCGCATCAGAACTTCCGTGGATACGCCGGCACCGTTAGCTCTGGCATCATCCGAGTCGGAGAGGAGCTCGTTTCGCTGCCCGCCATGACACGCTCACGCGTTAAGCGGATTATCAAAGCTGGCCCACAGGTCACAACGCTGGAGCTTAATGAGGCAAGCAGCAGAGATGCTGTCGTGATACAACTCGAAGATCAACTTGATATATCGCGCGGCGATATGCTCGTTAGACCTAAAAACGTGCCGCGCGTAACGACTCAGTTCGATGCCATGCTAGTTTGGCTCGGAGATACTCCGATGGATCTCGGTACACGCTATGTAATTAGGCACACTACCAGGGAATCTAAAGCTTACATCTCAGAAGTAAATTACAAGATAGATATTCACACACTGGGTAGGATGCCCGCCGAGCCCCTTACAACTAACGAGATCGGACGCCTCTCGTTTACGACCACAACTCCACTCTTTATCGACCCCTATCAGAAGAATCGCGCCACAGGAAACTTTATACTTATCGATCCCACAACGTTTCTTACGGTTGGGGCGGGTATGATTATCGATCGTGGTAGGTCAGACGAGCTTAGCGATGAAGATACCGAGCAACCCGGTCGCAATCTGCATCAAGAGGCTACCCTAGTTACTCAAAGCGAGCGTGAGGCACGCTCTGGCCATAAGGCTATGACCATCTGGATGACCGGTCTCTCAGGCTCGGGCAAATCTACAATAGCAAAGGGTGTTGAGCGTGCGCTCTTTGACGAGGGCCTACCGGTTTACTTCCTTGACGGCGACAATCTACGTCGGGGACTTAATAATGGGCTCGGCTTCTCTAGAGAGGATCGCCTAGAGAATCTTAGGCGCGCCGCTCAGGTTGCAACGCTAATGAATCAGGCTGGAATAACTGTTGTCTGCGCCTTTATCTCTCCCTACGCAGAGGACCGTATGACTGTACGGGAGATAATTGGAGCCGATAGGTTCCTTGAGGTTTATATCACAGCGCCGTTATCAATCTGTGAGAGCCGCGATCCGCACGGGCTCTATCAGAGGGCCCGCTCCGGGGAGCTCAAGAACTTTACCGGCATAAATGACCCGTACGAGGAGCCGCAGCACCCTGCCCTACGAGTTGATACCGCATTAAACACCGTACAGAGCAGCATTAAAGAGGTTGTAGCGCTCGCCCTACTTAGCTCCACACTCTAGGCTTTTAGAATCGGCGTTCCATCCATCTCAGGAGGCACAGGAAGTCCAAAGCTTGCTAGTATACTAGGAGCTAGATCCCAGATACCACACGGGCCCTGCTTCCACTCGGTTTTATTTGAGAGGATCACACCCGGTACAAGCGCTGGATCAAAGCAGTGATCAGCGGACCACTTATTCGTTCTATCCCCGATAACCTCCAGAGGGAACTTCCCAAGCACCCCCTCCTCACCCACGGCAAAAGGTCGCGCTCCGAGGCGCAGATTAAGGTGCCCAAAGATAATAGTAAACGGAATGGCGAGGATAAGAACCGGGCCCATCGCAAGCAAGAAATAACGCATCCCTGCGAGTAAGAGGAGCCCCTGCGCCCTAAGGGAGATCTGAATATCGCGCCGAAAAAGTACGACTTCAATCAGCCCCGCTGCGATCTCATTCTTAACTCGCTTGATCGCTGCCTGCTTTGAGATCCTCCCGTACAGGAGCACCATCACGATTCCAAAAATAATTGCTACTAAAACGAGCTGATACCCCACACCCAATAGCTGTAAGGGCCTCCAAAGTAGATCGAAGATCACCGCCAGAGCCGCCTGTAGCGCTGTGATAGCGTTACTCAAGGTAGCCCAGCCCCTGTAACTGCTTAGAGATCTCATCAACCTCAGCCTGAGTAGGCTCTTTATTCGAGGTTTGCGCCATCGTTCTCTCAGCTTCGCCCTCAATAGAGCGCTCAATAAACTCCTCTAGTGAGCACCCCAGGATGCCTGCAGCCACCCTGGCCTTCTGAAATACCGTATCGCTTAGCTTTATCTTATTTCCGCCACCAAACATATAAGCACCACCTACATTAATAACTCGACTGAGACTATAATGTAATAGGGGCCCTCTAGCCACCACTACGCTTGGCTCTAATTCCTCGACTAGCAAGCTCCTGCAGAACCTGGTCGCAGTGCTCCCCCTGCAACTCTAGCACCCCATCCTTAAGGGCTCCGCCGGTTCCACATAACCGCTTGAAATCCTTTAGGAGCAGGGTCAGAGCGTCCTGGCTCATAGCTAATCCAGATATGCTCGTTACAGTCTTTCCACCACGCCCCTTAGTTTCACGACGAACCCGAACGTTACCGTTCCCGATAACGGCGCCGCGCGCATCCTTAGAGCAGGAGCACTTTAGCTGCGGCTTATTACAACCCCCACAGATGGTTCCATGCTCAGTTGAATATACAACTCTCTGTTGCGGGTCCTTTGAAGATATCATACCACTATCACTGAATCGGTGGCAGCTGCCCGGTCACCTCGACCGCTACACCGCTTGAAACACCGAGACGCTTAATCGTTCCGGCGCTGAACTCAAGTACATACTGGCTCGGAATTCCTACGGTCCGAGGATCCTCGGTCAGTGGTGTCACGTTCTCAAGAGCTCCAACGACCTTCCAAGCGCTTGAGACGAACACCATATCGAGCGGAATCAGGGTGTTCTTCATCCAGAAGCTATGCTCACGCTCCTCTTGAAAAAGAAATATCATGCCGGCATTTGAAGCCAGCGATTTGCGAAACATTAGACCACGCATGCGATCTGAATTAGTCGCCACTACCTCCATGCGAAACACCTCAGTTTTCTCACCGCTCGGTTTTTTGAAGATCAGATCAACCCCATCCGCCGGTGCGTTTCGTGAACAGGCGGTCAGCACTATTAGGAGCGCAGCTCCTAAGCTTAAAAACATAGATAATAGTATCCATGTTCGCCTTATCATAAATTAAGCCCCCTTGGCCTTCTTGATGGCCGCCGCAAGCTCCGGCACAACCACGAAGAGATCGGCCACTAGACCATAATCAGCTACCTCAAAGATCGGAGCCGCTGGGTCCTTATTAATTGCAACGATTACCTTAGAATCCTTCATGCCAGCCAGATGCTGAATGGCTCCAGAGATACCTACGGCGATGTAGAGGCTTGGCGCAACAACCTTGCCGGTCTGTCCCACCTGCCAATCGTTCGGGGCATACCCTGAATCAACCGCGGCACGTGAGGCCCCGATAGCGGCCCCAAGCGCATCTGCAAAGGGGAAAATAACCTTCTCAAAATTCTCGGCTGAGCCGAGCGCCCTCCCGCCGCTTATTACTACCGCCGCATCTGATAACTCTGGCCGATCAGCTTTTGATTGCTCATAGCTAACTATCTCGCCGAAGCGGGGCTGCTCGTATAGCTCAGGATCTCCAGCAAGGTGTAGTTTCTGCACCTCACAGCCCCCGCCCTCCTCCTTAGTGGCAGGCGCAAAGGCGGTTCCTCGAATTGTCACCACCCTATTGCCAGCAGCGAGCTGAACATCGGCCATGATATTTCCAGCATACATCGGACGCTTAAGGGTTCCATCGCTATTTACCGCGACCACCTCAGAGGCTTGTACCGCGTCGAGTAACACGCTTACTCGAGGCAAGCAGTCCTTGCCGGTGCTACTTGCAAGCGCCACTATGCAATCAGCTCCAAGCTCCTTGGCCGCCAGCGTAATGGCGCGGCTGTATGGCTCAGCTCGATATCTTTCAAATAGCGCTGCCTCAGAGAAGCGCACGGTGCTGAATCCATAAGAGCTAGCTTCGTTAGCCGCAACCTGCGCCCCTGGCCCAAGCGTTACAGCAACCAAGCCCTCACAGTGCCAGGCTGCCGCAAGCTGTCGTGCTGCGGTAAGAGCTACAAGCGATCCTTTGAGGATCCTTCCTTGATCGTGTTGAATAAAAACCAGAACTTTTCCCATCTGAACCCCCTAAAATACCTTTGCTTCGTTCTGCAGCACGCTTATAAGCTCCGCCACATCGGCGACCTTGCGACCAGCCTTACGCACTGGTGGCAATGAAAGCCTACGCACCTCTAGCTTGAGCTGTGGAGAGACCCCAAGCGCTTCAAGACTCAACTCCTCAAAAGGCTTCTTCTTAGCCTTCATGAGATTAGGCAGAGCTGCATAGCGCGGCTCATTAAGACGCAGGTCAGTTGATACAACGCACGGCATCGGTATCTTTATCGTTTCAAGCCCCCCGTCGATCTCGCGGGTGACGAGTGCGTTTGGTCCCTCAATTACTACCTTTGATGCAAAGCATGCTTGCGCCAGATTAAGGCGCGCTGCCACCAGTTGCGCCGTCTGATTACTGTCTGAGTCTATCGCCTGCTTACCCATTAGGATCATCCCATAGGAGCCGCGCTTAAAGACCTCGGCTATGACCCGTGAGGCGAGGTCCGAGTCAGCTGGACCATCGTGCTTTACCAGGATCGCTGAATCAGCCCCCATTGCAAGCGCGTATTCGAGTCGAGCACGCATATCGGCCGGCCCAATGCTGACCAAGACTACCTCGCTCGCCACACCTTTTTCCTTAAGGCGGATAGCCTCTTCAACAGCTATCTCATCAAAGGTATTTAAGATCCATTTGACGCCATCAGTCTGAATTCCGGATCCATCGGCCAGAAGCTTGAGCTTAAGCTGCCAATCAGGAACACGTTTTACCGCTACCAGTATCTTCATAACTATTCACCCCAGTATAAACTTGTCGGTGGTTAAAAGGATTTAATCTTGCGATCGGTCCTAAAGCCCCACCTTTCTTGTCGTCCCCTGATCGGGGACGCTCATTTTAAGGGGGTGAATAGTCAGTATTATCACCCCCGATTTGCTCCGCAAATCGACCCCTGAGGGGTTTGTTCCCACCCCTGTTTGCTCCGCAAACTCGCCCCTTAATCGGGGCTAACGCACGCGAATCTAGTTATCATCATAATATACATTTCTACTCCAGAAGTGTTTCCGTGAAAAGCTCCACAATCTTTATCTACGTCGTAATCAGACTCTCCGAAAACGGCGGGCGCAGTAGTCTGCTGCGTCCCACCTTGGCGGACTGCGCCAGGATAGGATGGGTTTTTTCAAGACGGGTTATTTGGTTAAGGTGATCAGCGGTCTGACTGACCAGGCGCGCCACATCGCCATCTGCAACTCCAGATAACCTTAGCAAACCAGAGAACTCCACCCACGACTCCGAGTCCATCCATGTGATAACGGTTAGAGCGGCATCCGGCAATACCGCTACATCTACTGCACCCGGCCCATGATAGTTGTCCCTAATACGCTGCACAATTGCCCCGATCTTGGTGAATAGTTCAGGCTTGATAGGATTGTTCTTTAATTTAAAATACTGTCTATGTTGATCCCCTGCGATACTGGCGATAAGCCCCACCAACTCAAAGAGCGCACACTGATCAAACAGCTTATCTTCGATACACTCAGCAAGTTGAAGGACTAGGCTCGTACAGAGCTCCGCCGCCCAATATCCCTTATCGGTTAGGCTGCCCCCATCGACATACCCAAGCTTACGTAGACCATCAAGTGAGAGTTCAAGTGAGGTCTCCTGCTTTTTCTCAATCTCATCGGCTTCGCGCAACTTTCTGCGAACCCGCTTGTCGGCTTTTTTGCGAGGCTCACCCTTAAGTTCTAAATCACCCTCGATCTCCATTTGCTCGTTAATAGCTTCCTCACGCAATCTGCCGGCATCGCGTCGATTAATAAATGCGCCGAGGCTACGCTCAACAGTAAATTCCAGATCGTCAACGTTACGGTACTTAAGAAGATTGAGCACCGTTGAGGGCGCTGCAAAATATGCTGACTTAAGTGGCTCAGGTGGTCGCTTTGAGACCTCAAGCAGAACCCGTGCATCCGAGAACTTACTGGGGGTAATTAAGCATACCCCTACCTTATCCTTACCACGTCGCCCTGCTCGCCCCGCCATCTGTTGAAATTCAGCGGCAGAGAGCACGCTGAAGCCCTCTGAGCCACGCTTACTGTGTGCCGTTATTACGGCGGTTCTAGCTGGAAAATCTACCCCTGCAGCAACCGTTCCAGTTGCTACCATCATGCGTAGCATGCTGCGTGACATTAGCTCCTCAAGAAGAAGCCTCCAGATCAGAAGCTGTCCTGCATGATGCGCCCCAACCCCAGTCGCTATGAGAGCCTTGTATTGCGGATAAGTCGTAACGAACTCCTGCTCAAATCCATATTTTTTGATAATAATCTGAACTTCGGCCTCTAGTTTTTGTTGCTGCTCTGCCGGCATGATTGCGTGCTCGTTACGGTGCAGATTATCAATATCTGCATCGCACTGTTTGCGCGCCGTTCTGAATAGGATCGCAGGCAACAGGCCATCTCTTTCAAGCTCTCGTAGGATAGTCGTAACTGGAAAATCTTGCATAACTATCTACGCCCCCGACCCGAGCTACTACCGCGACGTGAACCACCGCCACCACCGCCACCACGCGGGCCCCTACCACCCCCGTTACGCGAACGTCCGTACGAGCCCCCTTGCTCCTGATACGAGCCTGAGACACGCATCCCGTCTCCGTCAAGACTAGCACCACTATAGTAGTGCGCAACCTCTGGTGAGAGGTGCCCCTTTTCATCACTAAGTGGGATAACACCGTAACGTGGATGAAGGAATCCATAGCGCAGCTCTACCGGGCGCTCTATCTTTTGAACGATACGACACTCCTTATTTCTAACCTCTTCAATCCAGGACGCGATCTCCTCGGCGTTTGAGATTGAAGCGGAGAGCATCAACAGGGTAGAGGTGCTAGGCGTTAGGATGATACTCTCCTCCCACACGGCACCGCGTTGCGGGTCTGCGATATAGTGCACCTCATCCAGAATAACTAACGAGTATCGACCAAAGCCTCGATAGAGCTCGTTACGATAGATCTCGGTCGTCGCGATAACGATATCGGAATCCCCCTCAATCTTTCTGTCACCTGTAAGCAATCCGACAGAGTGCTCAGGCCCAAATGTATTTTGAAACTCGGTATACTTCGTATTCGAAAGCGCTTTAAGCGGGGTGGTATAGATCGGATACTTTCCCTTCTTAAGTAAGTCTCGCATCGCCTGAATAGCGATAAAGGTCTTGCCTGAGCCGGTAGGGGCAACTACGAGTGTGTCGATACCAGCCGCTAAGTTTGAGATAGCTGCCTGTTGAAAGTCATCGGCTACGAAGGTGCCCTTACTAGGTACCCCAATACCTGAGAGAAATCGCTCACGGGACTCCTCTATCGCTCTATGCTTCATGAATGCCACAATAAATCCTTATACAATAACTGACGGCTCTATACTCGGAGTTCCGAGTTCGAAGCGACAGGCGACAAAACTACGCACCGATGCTGAAGCTCCCTGGCGCAGATCGTCAAGTGAGCCATCAAACGCTACGTTACCATCAAAGAGCGCAATGATACGATCCGCTATTGGCAAGAGCCTTCGCAGATCGTGACTAACGATAAAAGTAATCGGCTTATAATCGCGGTGCAGCTCTACGATTAGCTCCATAATGACGCTACTCGCCACAGGATCAAGCCCACTCGTTGGATCATCGAGTAGCAAGATACGTGGTCGGCTTACGAGTGCGCGCGCAAGAGAAACCCTCCGCCTCATCCCACCACTTAACTGTCCCGGTAACTTGTAGGCCGCCTTGGTAAGTCCTACCCGCGCTAAGATCTCGCCAACCTTACTGCACACCATTTCACGCTGCTCGGTAGGCAATCCATTTGTGGGTACGTTGCCCTGTACCAATGGAAACGCCACGTTATCGTATACGGAGAGAGAATCAAAGAGCGCCCCCTCTTGAAACATAAGGGCCACGTCGTCAACGCCGCACCCCCCCTCGAACTCAACCGTGCCGGCATCACTGCTGCATGTATGTGCAATAATCTTCAGCAGGATGCTCTTACCACCACCACTTGGCCCGATTAAACCGGTGATAGTGGATGGCTTTAGCGTAAGGGCGACCCCTTTGAGCACCTCTTTCTCGCCAAAACCTCGGTAGATATTATTTATTCTTAGCACTCTTAAATTCCGTTACTCTGCTCTTATTAGGCTCTTATTACGCCCTTATTCCACCCTTATTCCACAGTTATTCCATAGCGTACTGGTCACAAGACCCATCTTCATCTCGCACAGGGGCCTCCTCAACTAGCTCACCCCCGATGATACCCTTCCAAGCGCCATCCCGCACCATCTCAAGAAGCTGTATCTGCTCTGGGAGGGTATTGATGGTCAGGAGCTGCTTTCTCCACGGCGCCCCTCGACACATCTGAGAGGCGAGCTGCTTAAGCTTTCCAGGACAGGCGCTATCTTGAAAGTCCTCTCGCAACAACTCTATGTAACGAAACAGGATTGATAACATAAGTTTTTGATTACCACGCAAAGCGCTCGGTGCCCCGCTCATAATCTCACTAAACACGAGCGGATTCGACATACTGGCGCGGCCAATAAAGAGCCCAGCGACCTTGCCTACTAAGCGCTGCTCCGCTGATGCGCGATCAACAACATCCCCACTTCCCATTACCGGAATAGAGACCGCATTAGCCACCTGCTCTACCAAACTCCAGTCCGCCTCTCCACGATAGAGCTGCGCCCTAGTACGACCATGAACTGCGAGCGCCTCTATCCCTTCAGACTCAAGTATTTTGGCAAGATCTACTGCGTTACGCGAGCTATCATCCCATCCGGCCCTCATCTTAAGGGTGAGTGGAATAGAGATTGCGCCCTTAATCGCCCGCACGATCTGCACGAGGTGCTCCGGTTGTCGCATCAGCTCGCAACCGCCCCCCCGTTTAACGACCTTAGGAGCTGGACAGCCGCAGTTAATATCAACTATATCGACGCCGAGATCCTGAACCATCAAAGCGGCATCGCGCATACGGTTAATTTCGTACCCAAAGATCTGCACGCAGTATGGGCGCTCCTCCTCAGAGAATCGCATCATTTCTAGTGTGCGGAGCGAGCCCCTCGTCATGCCCTCTACGGAAACGAACTCGCTCACCAATAATCCGACAGAATTGGGGTTTAGTTGCTTAACAAGTTTGCGAAATGGTCTAGTAGTTACGCCGCTCATAGGGGAGAGAACGAGCCCAGGACTGATCGTTATGTTGCGGACCTTGTACTCCTTAATCATACAAGCACCCGCGTACCTTTCTAGATAAAACTTCAATTGAGAATGGCTTTTGAATAAAGTCCCTACCCCCAGACTCAAGGATGCGCTGGACAACATGCTCAGAGCTAAAGCCGCTGACGATCAGAACACGCGCGCCTCTATTAATCTCCAGGATCCGGTTAAAGACCTCTTCGCCAGAGAGTCCCGGCATTAATAGATCGAGGATCACGAGATCGAAATCCCCACCGGCGTTAACAAACTTCTCGATACCTTCAAGCCCCGAGGCTGCGGTCTCAATCGCGTATCCAAGGTGGCTAAGACTAAGGCCCAGCACATTACGCACGGCATATTCATCATCAATAACAAGCACTCGCTCACCGCGCCCCTTGAGAGGTTTCGAGTCATCCTGCGCCTGCAAGAGCTCCGTCTGCTCCTCTACGGCGAGGAGTGGAAAGATGATGCGAAACTCAGTGCCAACTCCCTGCTGTGAATCAACCTCAATAGCCCCTCCGAGCTGCTCTACGATTGAATTCACGGTAGAGAGCCCGATTCCGGTGCCCCCTTCATTCTTAGTTGTAAA
>JAPLFS010000075.1 GCA_026390555.1 Pseudomonadota bacterium | reverse complement strand
TTCGGACGATTTAAAGTCGAGTTCGGAGACCCTGAGCGGTTCTCATCGCTATCCGAGCTGATGGAGGCTATCTACTGCTACATCGGCTACTACAACACCGAACGGATCCATTCCGCTCATAGGGCGCCTCCAGCAATTGCCCGAAAACGTGCTCAAGCTCAACTAACAACTTATCAACAAGTTATGAGTCTCCCCCCTCGAGCACCCCCCTCCAGCCCCTGCGGGGCTGAGGAACAGCCGATGCTACTGATTTAAGACTATGTGTTCAAAGAAAGGGGACCTTGACAGAGCGTGTTGCTGTCGGTGGTGCTGTATACCAGGCGACGTCGTGTCCCTTGTATACGGTTACTAACTTGTCTTGCGAGACCCCTAGATCTTGCAGGTATCTCTCGACAGCTTTTGAAACGCACAGGATCTTTCGTACGCGTGGATTAAGGAAGGTAAGCCACGAGGAGGGGTCGAACCAACTTAGGTGCCCAACCGTTCCGCGGTAGGTAACGATCGAGAGATCTAGTCCAAATAGCCCGAGGTTCGCACAGGAGAGAGCTGCGTTTGAGAGTGCGTAGACGAGATCGATCTGCTCCGATTTAACTATGCGGCGTAAAGCCAACATTCCCTTAATATCAAGACGACTTGAGAGCGGAAAGCGTAAGATAGTGATGTTAGAGTCGCGCAGGATCTGCGCGTGCGCGTTCTCCTCTTGCAGCAGGACCTGTACTGTTGCGCCACGGTTCTTTAATCCCACCAAGATATGGGCTTCAGGCCTGTCGAGCGCTTTGGCGATAACGAGGATACGCATCTGTAGGGGCTAGGAAAATAAATCGTTGCAATACTGCAACGTTGCATTAGCGTAGATCATTCGGGCAGGGCTCTGCAATTGAGATAAATTGTATTAATTTAGCAGCTGTTTTTGGCCCAACCCCGCGTGTTAGTTCGAGCGCCTGCTGCTCGCTTAGGCCCTGCTTACCATCGCCCTGCAGCGAGGCGCGCATCTTAAATCGGTTTGTAAGTAGATCGCTTGCTAATCTGTCCGATACCCCTGAGATCAGTTCGAGCGCGGTGAAGTCGGCGCAAAGAATTGGAAGCTTTAATCCCATCGCTAAGCGGGACTCCGCATCGATAGAAGGGGAAGGGGTAAACCATTCGGCTTGTGGGGTAACGATCTGAGCGGAGAGTCTTGCTATCTCCCTAACTAAGATTATTAACGCTAAGACGATGGTAAGCCCTGCATAGCGCCATTTCATCTTTGTATTTCGGAGTTTTTAACTCCAAGTTGCGTCGCTCATACTACTTTATTAAGCTTGCCCTGTTTGGGTTGCTGCTCAGAGCCGTGCTTATCGTCCTCGTCGCTAATAGATTGATCGGCGAAGATGCCCTCCGTTCGTTTCTCGCTCTGTATTGCACGTGTCTTATCATCACGGGTCTGGGTGGCGCTACCCTGGGCCCTGGCCTGATTTTGGCTATTTTGAACCCCTGCGGCCTGCGCTGCCTCTGTGCTACGGGTTTGCTGCGCCGGGAATCCGGCTGCGATGACCTGAGCGCCTAAAACCGCTATACTTTGCGTAGATAATGGAGCCATTGTAACCTCTCTCCTAACTTTATGGTCGGAGGTTTATGTCGATGGCATTAGATTCTGGGGCTTTTTGCCTGTGATTAGCTACGATTGTGACGTAAACGGTACATATACCCCTGATGAGGTAATTCAGGGAGTTATCTCTAAGTGCGCTCGGCAACTTGGAAATCCGAGCTCTACTCACCGTGGGGGGCAGCGCGCGAAGGCTACCGTTGAGGAGGCCAGGGCAGCTGTGCGCCGATTGGTAGGGGCGCACCCCAGCGATACCGTTATCTTTACCTCCGGCGCTACGGAGGCCAATAATACCATCGTTGCCTCATGTGCACGCCAATCGGGGCGAATGGTTTCTACGTTGATAGAGCACCCCTGTATCTTAGAGCCCCTTAAGAGGCTCTTAGCCGAGGGGCGTGATGTGGCGCTGGTTGCGCCAGATGCTGGGTGTCGCATCTCTCCTGAGGCGATATTTGAAGTGCTAACACCCGATACGGCGTTGGTCTCCGTTATGGCGGCAAATAACGAGGTTGGTGTTATTAATCCGATGCTTGAGATCGTAAGAGCCGTTAGGCAGCGCGCTCCACATGCCGTAATACACACCGATGCTGCGCAGTTTGTCGGTAAGGTTGCGAGTGATATGCAGGAGCTTGGGGTTGATGTCATGACACTCTCTGCTCACAAGTTAGGAGCGCTTAGTGGAACTGGGGTTATTATCGCGCGTGAGGGGATCTCTATTGCGCCCTTACTTGTTGGTGGTGCGCAGGAGGGGAAGCTTCGTGGTGGAACTGAGAACGTACTTGGCATCGCGGTGCTCGGCGCGGTTGCCGATCTGATCCGTTTAGATCTTACGCGGCGCATCTCTGCCATGCGCATAGCGCGCGACACCTTTGAGGATGAGATAGTGCGGGCGCTACCTGGATGTGAGGTTAATGCGCAGAATGGGCTGCGCCTACCTAATACGACTAGTCTATATATCCCCGGCATACGAGCTGATGATCTAATAGTGGCGTTGGATCTAGCGGGGGTCCTGATATCCTCAGGTGCTGCCTGTTCCTCCGGAAAGCCTGAGCCCTCACATGTGCTAATGGCGATGGGGCAGCCTTCCAGTAGGATTAGATCGACGGTTCGTGTTAGCTTTAGAGCCGATAGTGAGCGTAGCGAGATCCTGCAGGTCGTTACAGCGTTTAAGCGAGCTGTTACTAGGATGATATGACTACCGATACACACACACATAGCTCTAAGACCCCCAGCTCTATAGTTGTAGCCATGTCAGGCGGAGTCGACTCCTCCGTGGCTGCATACCTGCTGGCAAAAACCAGGGTGGAAACTGGGGTACAGCTCGTTGGAGTCTCCATGCAGGTCTGGGACTATAAGAAAAACTCGGCCGAGAACAGTCGAGCAACGTGTTGTAGTCCCGCTGATTTTTGTGATGCTCGTCGTGTTGCTGCCACTCTTGATATTCCTTACTACGTGGTTGATTTCGAAGAGACCTTTCAGCGCGAAGTTATACAACGTTTCGTAGAGAGCTATCAGCGAGGCTTAACCCCTAACCCCTGTATCGACTGTAACAGTAAGGTAAAGTTTAGGGAGCTGCGTGAGCGTGCAAAGGGCTTTGGGTGTAGCCACGTTGCAACTGGACACTATGCACGTATTACAAAAAGTGTCGCAGGGTTTCATCTTTTACGGGGGCGCGACCTCGAAAAAGACCAGAGTTATTTTCTCTATACCTGTAGGCAGGAGGAGCTAGAGCAGACCCTCTTTCCGGTTGGAGATTACACGAAGCCAGAGATCCGCGAGATTGCGCGTGAAGCTGGATTACTTACGGCCGACAAGCCGGAGAGTCAGGATATCTGCTTCGTTGCAGGGAGTGTACAAGATTTTGTGGCCAAGATAGGTGGACGTAAACCTAGGGGCGCATTCGTGACAAAAGACGGCGCAAAGCTTGGCGAGCACGACGGTATTCACCGCTATACCGTTGGTCAGCGTAGAGGCCTAAACTTAGGCGGCAGCCCTGAGCCGCTATACGTTGTTGATATCGATGCCGCTAGCGATCGAGTCATAGTTGGTCCGCGCAAAGACCTTAAGCGAGAAGGATTCCTAGTCGAGGATATGCAATGGGTAAATCCTGAGCTTCTTCGGCGTATGCAGGATGTGGATGGTGGTGCTGGATATGAGCAGGAGCTAATAGTACAGGTACGCTCACGTCACCAAGGCGTTAGGGCGCGTATGCATGTTATTGACCCACAGAGATGCCAAATCTCATGGTGTGAGGATTGGGCCGCCGTATCGCCTGGTCAGGCGGCGGTCATGTACGATCTAAATAATGAGGAATTGCTCGCGGGTGGGCGTATAGCTAAGGAGTAGTCAGCTCCTTAAGCTTCTGTCTATAACTCACTAGCACCTCGATCCCAAAAGCCAGGGTAACGAGCGTTGGCATCTAAAAACGAGTAGTAGTAGCAGGTCAGGTCTAGTTAGCGCGATAAAGGATGAGTTCGTTAGTAGCGCGCAGCCTCATACTGAGCTCGCGAGCAAGTTCTCGCAGTATCAGCACGCCGGCTTCGGGCGATCTAAGTATAAAGCCCTCAAGAAATAGCGCACTAACCTTGAGAAGCTTTGAATTTGAACAGCATCGAACTGTGGCCGAGCGCGGTTCTTGACTAAACCACGACATCTCACCGAAGTGATTTCCCCTTGAAAGTTTGGCGATTACGGTATCGTTTACAAGCACCTCGAAGTCGCCCTCAAGTATAATGTAGATATTCTGTTCAACATCGCCCTGATTAAAGAGCAGATCGCTTGGATCGTTGTACATAATAACCGAGTTGCTTACGATCTGCATAATTGACCGCGGATCTAGTGAGCGAAATAGGAACATATCCTGCAGGGAGCTTGTCTTTTGCAACACCTCCCAAGTGCGCGCCTGTTGAAGGGCCTCATCGCTTATATCGGAGAGGGAATCGGCGACTATTACGGTAGCATCGTCGCTATGATTTTCACTACGAATCTCATGGTCCTTGGCATGCGATGCCTGTACTAGCAGCTGGGCTACGGTATCTTGAGATGAATTTGCAAGTACCGCTTTAATCTCATCCGCCGTTAGCGCGGTCGTTACACCGTCGGTAGCTAGCACGAAACGATCGCCCGGTAGAATATCGAGCTGTAAGGTATTAACAACAACGGCCTCCATCGGCCCAAGCGCTCGGGAGAGCACCCGACCGTAGGCCCATTTGGCAGCCTTGGCTTCCGTCATAAGGCCGCGGTCGATAAGCTCCTGGGAAAGTGTGTGGTCCTTCGTTAGCTGTGTAAGCTGATCGTTACGGTATAGATAAACCCTGCTGCTACCAACGTGGGCAACTATGCCGAGGTTCCCTGTGATAAGGAGCATCGCTAGGGTGGTTCCCATGCCTGCCAGGGAGGGCTCCGCAGCAGCCATGCGATAAATCTCAGTGTTGGCGGTCAGAATGGCTGATGTGACTAGATCTACAAGGGTCTCCTTGGATTCAGTTCCGGCCGCAAAGCCCAGGATAGCTTCCTGGTGTTTACGCAGGTAGTTTAGCGTTGTGTTGCAAGCAAGCTGAGCAGCAGTCTCTCCCCCCCTATGACCCCCCATTCCATCGCAGACCAGGTGAATACCAAGCCGATCATCAACGAGGTAAGCATCTTGATTTGTTGCCTTTGATGAGCCGGCCTGAGACGCACTAGAGTGCTTACATTTCATAGGGACCTTTAGTTGGATACGGGGTGGATGTACCTAATAATATATAATTAGGGTGATTTCGGAAAGGTAGGCGATTGCATGGACCTACCGAAGCCCAGCAGCACGATTTTGAATAGTGGGTAGTTTCTGCTAAACTAACCCCTTGTTTGTCTTCCTCTCAATCACCAAAGAGAGCTGCAGTAGGGCCATCCTGCGCGGCTACTTTTGTGATTGTGAGGCTCTGTAGTGAAATAAGGAGCCTTTCATGAGATTTGGAATAGTTAATAACTCCGGCGATGAAAACGACGGAGAGAAGAAAATACCGCGCACAGCACCAGAGCCTTTAGGGCGTGAATGCTACGACGAGATTGAAGCAAAGCTCGGCTATAAATTTAAGGATCTGGACTGGCTGGAGCGCGCGTTAACTCACCGCTCCGTGCATGCCAAGGGTGCCAAGAGCGACTACGAGCGACTTGAATTTCTAGGTGACGCTGTTTTTGACCTGGCCGTGGCACACCTCCTGCTTGATCAACATACGGATGCCCGTGAGGGCGAGCTATCTAAGATGAGAGCGGCGCTTGTGAACACGTCATCTCTAGCAGAGATCTCGCGCAGCTTAAAGCTTGGAAAGTTTATCAGACTAAGTCGAGGAGAGTTGGCGAGTGGCGGCTCTGAGCGCGCATCAATTCTGGCCGATGTGCTTGAGGCCGTACTTGGCGCTGTATACCGCGAGGGCGGCTACGATGTTGCCAAGAGCTGTATCGAGCGACTACTTGGTAGTCAGCTCGTTACCGTTACCCCACGAGATCCTAAGACAGAGCTACAGGAGGCGTTACACGCCGCCGGTAGTGAGGTTCCAGTTTACCGACTTGAGTGTGTAGAGGGGCCTGAACATGCGCCTGTATTTATCTCAGTAGTTGAGGTGGATCAACAGATCGTAGGGCGTGGACGTGGACCAACTAAGAAAGCCTCTCAGCAGGCCGCAGCAGAGGAGGCGTTAGCCCATCTTAAGCCGGCTGATGATATCGATGCTAAGTTTCTTGTCGCAGCAGAGAGTTCAGACTCCCCTGAGATAAATGGTGAGGCTGCAGAGATGCCTGCCGCAACAGCGGCGGTGAAAGAGGTTAATCATGAGGAGAGATAGTACACTTCCGACCATCTGTATCGTTGGAAGAACCAACGTAGGGAAATCCACCTTATTTAACGCGCTTGCGGGTAGGCGTAAGGCGGTAGTAAAGGATCAGCCTGGGGTGACCAGGGATCGTTACTACGAGGTGGTGACCCGCTTTGATTTTCCATTCACACTGATTGATACCGGAGCCCTGATAGGAGAGGAGAACATCGCGTTGCACGAATCGGTGCAAGCGCAGACCGAGATCGCCATGAAGCAGAGCGATCTCGTTATCGTTGTTTTTGATGGATTGCATGGCCTGCACCCACTTGATAGCGAGGTACTCAAACTAGTTCGTCTGATCGGAAAACCCGCTATCTACGTTGCTAACAAGTGCGAGAAGCCATCGGCAGCCATGACGGCAACTGAGCTGTATGGACTCGGAGTGGATGAGATTATTCCGCTAAGCGCTGCACACAGACGGGGTATCCGCGAGCTGCTTAGTAAGATGAAGGAGCTAATCGGACCGATCAATGTTGTATCCGAGCTGCCTGAGGAGCAGGAGTTTGGCGATAACGATGAGATCGATCTAGCGCTGTTTGAGGAGAACGGCCCTCTTAAGGAGGAGCCTCTAGATAGCTCGACTATTAATATCGCTATTATCGGAAAACCCAACGTGGGCAAGAGCACCTTCGTTAATAAGCTGCTCGGCGAGGAGCGTATGATCTGCTCGCCGATAGCGGGAACAACTCGCGACAGTATTAAGAGCGATTTAAGCAGGGATGGGCGTGATTTTGAGATCGTTGATACAGCAGGACTTCGTAAGAAGGCCGGTGTGCACGAGAATTCAGTCGAGCGCTTTAGCAACATTCGCACCCTGCGCTCGCTAGCGCAGAGTGATGTGGCGGTATTTTTGTTGGATGCCTCTGAAGGCACGCCAACCGAGCAGGATGCCAGGATTGTTGGGCTAGCGCACGATAAGGGAAAGAGTCTCGTTATCGTTGTTAATAAGTGGGATCTAATTGAAAAGGATGGCCGTATTGCGGAGGCCTATCGTGCGGTTGTGCGCGAGGTCTTTAAATTCGCAGCCTATGCACCGGTGGTATTCGTATCGGCGTTAACTGGGCAGCGCTGCTTGGCTGTGCTTGATACCGTTATCGAGGTGTGCGAGGCGGCGCGTGTTCGTCTCTCGACATCTGAGGCTAATAAGGTCTTTAGCAATGCGTTTGCTGTAAAACCACCTCCGGTGTACCGCGGTAATCCGGTAAAATTACTTTACGTTACTCAGGTAGCTACAAAACCACCAACGTTTGCCGTGTTTGTAAACTACCCTGAACGGCTTAGATTTAATTATGAGCGTTATCTTAAGAACAGTGTGCGCAAGATCTATCCCTTTATTGGAAATGATATCCGGATTCTCTTTAGGCGCAGAAGTCGCTTGACCAACGAGAGGCGACGGGGTCTCAAGTCTCGTATCAACTACTAGCTAGTGGCAATATCTGAGATTATACAGATCTTGCGCTCCTCTGAGAGTGCGTGCAGCTCGCTGATATTCTTCTCCTTTACGTTAAGTAATATTGCGGAGCTCTTGTCGGCTTTGAGCACTAGATAATCCTTGAACGGGGAGCTTTTTTTATTATCTACCAGAAACTGCTCGATCAGTTTTAAGCGCTGCTCCTGAACCTTAGTGCTCCTAATTTTAGCGGTCTGTGCTGCGCTGAAGATAACGTAACCTGGGTTTAGGCAGTTGTTCTCTGGTTTAACAAAGGTTCCGATAAATGGTGTTGAGACCGGTTTGCCGCTTAGCAGCAGCATGTCACCCTCTATCAGGTAGGGGCGAATAACGCGTGAGATCTCGGCATTGAGCTGATTTGCAGCTAGCAGCGTCGCAAGCGATCCTTTTTCTCGTACGACCTCGTTTAGCCCGAGGAAGCCTAGGATGGCGGGGTTCTCAAGTTTAGAGGTGCTTTCGGTTACAATAGTAAGGTACGGATTATTGTTATCGATGCTGACGGATGTGTGTGGGCCGATACCGATAGTAAGGTTGCCTGAAATCTTGTAACTCTTCTTGTTAATAACGATCTCGGAGTAGACCGGAGGTTGGGCATCTCCATTAAAGCGAATAAAGATGTGCTTGGTATCTTTTGCAGGAAATGCCTCTATATTGAACTCCTGCGGCGCGGTGGCCGGACCAACTAAAACGAAGAGGCCCTGTGCACCAGGTTTAGTGCTGAGCACCACCTTGGTCTGTCCATCCGTACTCTGATAGACCCCGGATGCCATCGTCTGAATAAAGTCTCCATGCGCATGGAGATAACCGTACGGGGTAGGGGCGAGTAGGAGGGCAAGCGAAGCCAGTAGCCACGCCACAGATCCTTTAAACGGAGATGAGATTATCTTATCCACAAAAATGATCCTATAAAACTATTCCAGCAAGCCGGCTAGCAAGGCGCCTAGCGATAGTTGCCGCCCCACCTAGTTATACTAATCGGATGTTCGCTAGGGAAAGCTTGAGCTATAATGGTGACTAGTTACCGGTAAAACCTGATGAATAGTTACGAGCTATACTTTGTTCTGATTACTTGAGACACTGCAACCTGCTAGGGTGATTGCAATAGCCCTGTTGCGCAAACGAAGTTTTACCTAGTGAGGCAATTGTGATCCTGATCCTAGATTTCGGTTCTCAGTACACACAACTAATAGCCAGGCGTGTACGTGAGTTGAGCGTATATAGCGAGGTTAAGCCTTGCACTACCGACCCCAGCTCGGTCGATTTGCGACAGGTCAAGGGTATTATCCTCTCTGGCGGACCGGCTAGTGTTACTGACACCGACGCGCCTGATTTTAATCTGGCATGGCTCTCCACTGGACTCCCAACCCTTGGTATCTGCTACGGCATGCAGCTTATGGCGCATCACTTTGGGGGTACGCTTGGGCGGGGTGCGGCGCGTGAGTACGGGCCATCTTCGATTAAGATCGAGCGCTCAGAGGGGCTTTTTGGAGCCTGGAGTAGGGGCGAGACCCTCTCGGTTTGGATGAGTCACGGCGATCACGTTGAGAGTCTTCCTGAAGGGTTCGTGACGTTGGCGTCGAGCGGGGGGGCTCCGATCGCTGCGATGCAGCATTCATCAAAGCCATTTGTAGCGTTGCAGTTTCATCCAGAGGTTGTGCACACCCCACAGGGCAAGCAGATCTTGCAAGGCTTCGTGCACGGCATGGCGGGCTGCTTGCCGGATTGGACCCCTGAAAATTTTATTGAGCAATCGGTTAAGAGGGTCTCGGAACAGGTCGGACCAACTGCGCAGGTTCTTTGCGCACTGAGCGGCGGGGTGGATTCAACCGTAGCGGCGGTACTTGTATCGCGAGCGCTAGGAAAAAGGCTGCACTGTTTATTCGTTGAGACCGGCTTGATGCGTAAGGGCGAGGCGGTATCGGTTATGCAGCGGCTCAAGGGGCTCGATCTTAACGTCGAGATGATTGACGCTAGCGAGAGGTTTCTAAGCGAGCTGACCGGCGTGACGGATCCTGAGCAGAAGCGTAAGATTATCGGACGGGTCTTTATCGAGGTCTTTGAGGAGCGCGCTAAAACCATCAAAAACGTGACTCATCTAGTGCAGGGCACCCTCTATCCAGATGTAATCGAGAGCCTCTCCGTGCGCGGGCCCTCCGCCACGATTAAAACCCACCATAACGTAGGGGGGCTTCCAGAGCGGCTTAATTTTAAGTTGATTGAACCCTTCCGTGAGCTATTTAAGGATGAGGTGCGTGCGCTTGGGCGTGAGCTTGAGATGCCACAAGAGATCCTGCAGCGCCAACCCTTTCCAGGGCCGGGGCTGGCCGTGCGGGTACTTGGTGAGGTTACCCGTGAGCGCGTAAAAGTACTGCAGGAGGCGGACCATATATTTCTAGAAGAGATCCGGGCTGAGGGGCTTTATCCAGGGTTGTGGCAAACTTTTGCGGTGCTTCTGCCAGTCAGGAGCGTTGGAGTAATGGGGGATGGGCGTACCTACGACGAGACGATAGCGCTTAGGGCGGTCTACTCAGAGGACGGCATGACAGCTGATTGGGCTGCGCTACCAGAGGCGCTTCTACGTCGAGTTAGCAATCGCATCGTAAACGAGGTTAAGGGGGTAAATCGGGTTGTACTCGATATATCCAGCAAGCCTCCGGCAACGATCGAGTGGGAATAGATGGAAGAAAGTTGGAGCCGTATCATAGAGGTTGATGGAGAGCGCTTTGAGGTGCTTTTTATTCGACGCCCATTTCGCGAAGGGCTTGAGGTTCGCGTTGATGTACGTGGAACGATTATCGCCATCGCTGAGCTAGGGCTTGGCGAGAGCGCCCTAGTTGAACAGGCAACCGTCAAAATTCGCCAAGAGTTGGCGAAGCGTTAACGCTAGACCGTAATATTAAGCACATGAAACTCGAGCGGGAGGTTCTCCGGTGGTGGAGACTCCGTAGTGCTCGCTGCGACCACAACCTCCTCTGAGGGTGAGGCAATCAGAGGCTGCTCAAGTTGTTTGCGGCGCTCCCTATTCATCGAATCTCGGCTCTTTGCGATTCGATCGGCAGTTCCCCGTATGCCGGGGGTCCCGTAGGCAGGACTAATGAGAAGACTATAGTTTTTTTCGACTTGCATGATGCCCTCCTTGGCAGCAGTTAAAGAGTCATATCTTTCCCTGATACTCTATAGTTTCGGCGATCGGCTAGTAAAACTTAAGGCGCACTAGTTTGTAAGCGCAAATTATAGCCAAATTTACTGTATAATAGCTGGGTTATCCCATAACCCATTGAGCTTCCAAGCACGCCAAATAGCTCTGCTGTATCAAGTCCGGATGTTAATTGGCCGAACTTTTACTTAGGCGGGAGTTTCTCGGGTCGAACGCTAAAATGGAGCATCAGAATAAGTATGGCCAGCGATAAAAAGAACACAGCTATATTTACAGCTTTCGACGATTTCGAGCAGCCGGAGTTGGCAACTCCTGAGAAAAACCTGCTACGCGCCGTGTTGCTAAACGCCATAGCAGACATGAATAGAGAGGGCGAGTTCTCTCGTAAGGCCAAGGATTATTTCATCAGTGGTGAGGACGATTACGTATTTTCGTTTCAATCTGTGTGCTCCTTCCTTAACGTTAACCCACACCACATCTTAATTTTGGTGGGGATCGAACACTCTGATCGCTTTCCACTTAAGTTGCCTGAGATCTCTAGAGATGGGGCAATTGACATCATAATAGACCCTGAGCTCAGCAAACTGATACAGTGAGTTGCCGCGACTCTCCGTGCTCGTTAATATGAAGCCATGCGACGAATTTCAACTCCGCAAGAGGAGGCATACGTAGGGCTAAAGTTTATACAGCGAGAGGGTCGTGATGCTTGTGCGCCCCTGGTTATATTTGTTCATGGGCGTGCTGGAACCCGACAGGTGATGTGGTTCTTTGAGCAGTGCCTTCCGAATGGTGCATCAATAGTTGCTTTTGAAGCTTTTTTGCCCGATCCGCTAGGTGGATTTAGTTGGTGGGACTTTGAGACCCCTGAATCGAAAAAAGATCAGATCAAGCGTGCTGCCAAGCAACTTTCTTTAGCTATAGAGCGATTTATAACGTTAGGGTCACTAACGCCAAGCAAGGTTATCGCGCTTGGGTTTTCACAGGGCGCTGTACTTCTCTCTAGCGCGATGCTCTCTGGCGATATAGCCCTCGATGGTCTCGGTGTGCTAGCAGGGCTGGTCCCTGAGCCTGATGGGCCAACGTATATTCACGACAAGCCGCAGATCTTCATCGCGCACGGTATTAAGGACGAGGTTATTCAGGTTGAGCGCGCCCGTCTTGGGGTTGAGCTACTTAGGGAGCTCGGGCTGCATGTAACCTATATCGAGGAGGGGGTTGGTCATAAGGTTGGCATAGAGGGAACAAGGGGCTTAAAGCATTGGGTATTTGAGCTCCTGGGTGAGTCAAATCACCAATAGAGCACAACAGGAAGCTTTTAAGCGCTTTTCGTCATCTAAAAAGGGGGGGGGAACGGCATTCAATGGCAGTCACAATTTTAAGTAGAGTAATCGACGAGAGCTTCGTTAAAACCCTCACCAAAGTGGGAACCTCTAGCTCGAGCGACTCGACTGGTCAAACAACGCTAAGAGCCAAGCAGGAGGTCTCGCTCTCTGAGGGGCTTCGTAGTGGAGCTCGTAGCTTCGGTGCCGGTATTCAACTTCTAAACATCGGCATCTCATACATCAACGTATCGCGTGCTGCGAATGAAAAGCTGCTGGGAGTAGTAGAAAAACTGGAGAGAGTTCTCACTAAGGCCAGCAGGGGCGGTATAACCCCTGGTAAGGCTCAGAGTCTTAAGCAGAGCTTTGGCGAATTGGTGGGTGATTTTGAGGGGGTGCTCAAGGAGACCGCAGCTCAGGATACAAACGTTTTTAAGGTAGATGATTTGGCAAATATATTGGCCAGGGCCGGGCTAGATCGAGATAACGTTAATGAGATATCAAACGCCTTTAAAAAGATAACATCACTCTCTGACTCCCGTATCGACACATCGGGAGAGGTGTCGACGAGTGCTGATTTAATCCCCAAAGAGCAATTCTACCGCGTTTTAAAGCAGGCGATTCGTGATCCAGACGAGGTGGTTGGCGACGATGATGGCTCGGGGGGCTTCTCGGCGGTACGTTCGGGCATGAAAAAGTTGCGCCAAACGCTGCAGTCAAACGTCAAGGCGCTCAATCAGACAACGGATGTGATTGCAAGCAACATAGAGCTCGTTCGAGCTGTTGGACTCGCCATGCTAGACCTTTCGAGCTCCATAGCTGGTGATGCCACGGCCGCTTCGATTGCGGAGGAGCTACAGGCCAGAATCCGCACAAGCGCCCCACTCCTGCTTAGCCAGGCGCATAACCTAGAGGCTATCTCGGTGGCTGGATTATTGGCGGTCAGGGGTAAGGCTTGAGGTCTTGAGGTAAGTACCCATGAACTATAGTAAAAAGTGCCAAACAGATGAATAAATTGTAAATTAAAGCTTTTTGCCTAGAAGATCGATCACTTTACTCAGACCCCCTTTAAGGATGCCTGGGTGTTCTGCTAGGCTAATGCGCAACTTGTCAAAATAACTAGGGAAATATGGACGGCAACAGGTTATTATCATTTGGATCAAATGCTGGATATTTAACGGAGCTCTACCAGCTCTATCTCTCAGATCCAACGCTGCTAGAGCCTGAGTGGGTTGAGTTCTTTAATGCGCTCGATCTTTCAAATGATCACGCGCACACGAATGGACATAATACAACCGTAGCACCTGAGAGCAGCGCCAAGTATATCTCTACTAGCAATAACAACGCACTCGCCGATAGAGTCGTTGATGGATTTAGAAGGTACGGACATCTGGCTGCGCGAGTGAGCCCACTTGTGCACGGCGGTATGACGCCGATCTCTGCACCTGAATTACACCCTTCGTTCTACGGAGAGGCGCAATCGGCCGAGTCTGTTCCACTCTCTTCTTATCTATTTGGTGCTAAGCGTTGCGATTCACTTGCGGAGTTAATTCGCACGCTCTCTGATATTTACTGCGGCTCAATCGGGTTTGAATTTTCTCATATTACAAGTACCGAGGAACGTGAGTGGTTACGCAAGCGCATTGAGCAGCGGCTATCGCAGCCCTCCGTGGTAAGTAAAACAGTTAAGATGAAGATCTTTCTCGACCTAATGCGGGGCGAGCTCTTTGAATCCGAGCTGCACCGGAAGTACGTAGGCGCAAAGCGTTTTTCGTGTGAGGGTAATGAAACCATCCTGCCAGCGCTCTCGACCGTTATTCGTGATGCGGCTCTGGCCGGGCTGCAGGGTATTATTTTCGGCATGGCGCATCGTGGACGTCTTAACATCCTAACGAATATTATAAATAAACCACTTGAGGAGATCTTTGAAGAGTTTGAAGATCTGACTATAGCGGCTGTTGTGGGAGCCGGTGATGTAAAGTACCACCTTGGTTACGAGTCGGTGTGTCAACAAGATGGAAAAGCTATTAAGTTAATGATGGTACCGAATCCATCGCATCTTGAATTCGTAAATCCTGTTGTTGAGGGTATCGCACGCGCCCTTCAGGATAAACAATACGATCGCGACCGGCGTAGCGTATTACCCCTTGTTCTGCACGGTGACGCAGCCTTGGCTGGACAGGGCGTTGCATTTGAGACCATTAACTTCTCTGGCCTTGAGGGCTACTCGACCGGTGGAACGCTGCACATCGTTACGAATAACCAGATAGGCTTTACCACAACAGCGGACGAGTCGCGCTCGACCAGGTACTGCACCGATCTAGCCAAGGGCATCGACGCTCCTATATTCCACGTTAACTGCGAAGATCCTGAGGGGGCGTGTTGGACAGTCTCTCTTGCGCTGGAGTATCGCAACACCTTCGGCAAGGATGTTTTCGTTGACCTGATCGGACACCGCAAGCACGGCCATAATGAAGGAGATGATCCAAGCTTTACGCAGCCCCTTACCTATGCAGAGCTGAAGGGCAAGCAGCCAATTTGGCAACAATACGGAGAGCAACTGCTAGCCGAGGGTGTTGTTAATCAGGGCTGGCTCGATACAGCAGTTAGCGATTATAAGGGCTTCTTTGCTAGCGCGCATGAACGCATCTCTACAGCTACCAAGGTGGAACTCAGCACGATGCGCGGTCAGCTTACACCGCTACCGGATTCGACAGGTGTTAAAGTTGCAACCCTTAAGAGGGTTGCGCGCGCATTGGTAGAGTTTCCTGAAGGTTTCGTGCCGCACGCAAAGTTAGCTAAAATTATCGAGAAACGGGTCGAGAGCGTCGAATCAGGAAAGGGTATTGAGTGGGGCGTTGCAGAGGCGCTAGCTTTTGGTTCGCTCTTACTGGAGGGCCGCTCAGTTCGTTTCAGTGGTCAGGATTCCGGTCGTGGTACATTTAGCCAGCGTCATCTTCTGCTGGATAATTTCCAAACTGGTGATAACTGGAGCCCATTGCAGGCGTTGGCCGAGCGCGAAGGGTCCACGGCCCGTTTTGAGCTCTATAATAGCCCGCTTTCAGAGGCGGCTGTGATCGGATTTGAATTCGGATATGCAGCAACCGATCTTCATGGTCTGACGATTTGGGAGGCTCAGTTTGGAGATTTCGCAAACGGCGCGCAGGTTATCCTAGATCAGTTCCTATCGAGCTCCGAGGCCAAGTGGGGCCAGCTATCGGGTCTTACATTAATGCTGCCGCATGGCTACGAAGGGCAGGGTCCTGAGCACTCGAGCGCGCGCCTAGAGCGCTACTTGCAGATGTGCGCTGAGTGCAACATGCGGGTCTGCTACCCATCAACTGCAGCACAGCACTTCCATCTTCTGCGACGGCAGGCCCTGACGGATATTAAGCGGCCGCTGATAATTATGACGCCCAAGAGCTTACTGCGGCTGCCGAGCGCTATGAGCGCCCTCTCTGAGATGAGTAATGGCAGCTTTCGGCCAGTTATTGAGGATAACTTGAATGATAGCGCAACGTGCCGCAACGTAGTGCTCTTGAGCGGCAAGGTTTATCACGATGTACAGGCAGCGTTAAAGGAGCACGAAAAGCTTTCAGCTCGCATTGTGCGGGTTGAGGAGCTCTATCCCTTCCCGCAGGCCCAGATCTCGGAGATAATCTCTGAGATTATTAAGGAGAGTGGAGCGCAGCGTGTGATCTGGCTACAGGAAGAGCCGCAAAATATGGGTGCTTGGACCCACGTTGCTCCGTACCTAAGGGCTGCCAGCCAGGTTGAGCCGCTCTATATTGGGCGACCAGCCTCGGCAGCAACCTCGACCGGCTCCTCAAAGCACCACGTTATCGAGCAGAGAAAGATTCTGAGCGAGCTAATCTCATACCTGACGGAAGGGCCCCCCAATACCGTTAAATAACCTTGAATGAAAGCCTAGATGGTGTAGCCTGTAAGGTACATGTACGCCATTTTTTACGACCTTGAAACCACAGACAAAAACCCGATTGGACAGATCCTTAACTACTCATTCGTGATGGTAGATGATGATCTGCAGCCGATCGATGAGATCTCAGGGCTCGTTAAGATCTCGCGGCTGCAGTTACCCGAAGCGGGCGCTATACTTGCCAATCGCACCAACGTGCTAGAGCACCAACGTATCGCAAGCGATCATGAGCGTGATGCGATGCGCAGGATTGAGGCCTTTCTTTCAGCTTGTATTCAACGTGCCAGGGGAGCCGTAGCGTTTGTTGGGTATAACTCTTCGCGTTTCGATCTCCCGTACCTGCGCACCAGTTTAGTTCGTAACGGTTTTAATCCATATTTTGGTGGAAAGCTAAGCCCGCACGATCTGCTGCACGCCTGTCAAAAGGCCTATCTTATCTCTGCTCCATTTCGTGCACTGATTAAGGAGCAACGTAAGGGCGAAAAAAAACTCTCGCTGTCTTTGCAAACTGTAGGCAAGGCGCTCGGGCTGCTTGATGGCACACAGGCGCACGAGTCGCGCGAGGACGTTATGCTGACTATCAAGGTGGCTGAGTGGCTCAAGCGCGAGTGCGGCATTGACGTTACGACCTATGAGCCTTATGAGGGCTTAAAGCTGCACTCAACGGCCCGTTCCGGTGCCGTCTATATGATGGAGGAGCCTGAGTACGACATTACTCTTGATACGCATCTAGCAACTACTCCGATGACACTGCTGGCAAACGACAACAAGCGGGCGCTTTGGATTAACCTTGAACGGTATAGCGTCAAACAGGATCCGTCAGCTATCTCCTGGCGCTCAGCGCAGAAGAGCGCCTTCTTCGTATCGGATCAGGCTCTGCAGCTCTCTGATGTTCAGGCCCTGGCACGTGCGGCCATTAAGCAATTTAGCGCGATTAACTTGACGAATTTCTTTTCAACAACCACCTGCGATATTGAGCAGTTTATCTACCGCATGGATTTCCAGTGCATGGATCTACTCTCTCGGGCCATTCGAGAGAATAAACGCGAGCTACTAGCTTCGTTAAAGGGGCCAGAGGCTAAGGTGCTCTTTACCCGTTATCGCCTTAGCTCCCCAGAGCTAGATCTCTCCGAGCCAGCTAGCGCTGATATGCTAAGGCGCTATGCGCTGCACCGTTACGGCGCAAAGCTCCAGATGGCTCGCACTATCCGGGAGGAGGGAGCTGAGGGTAATTACCATACAACGTTGGGCCAGATGGTGCAGGCTTTACAGCAAAACAGGGACGCGGCACTGCTGCAGGGTAATACCGATGATATCGCCCTACTGGATGCCCTGGAGGGCTTTTACCGGGGCTCTGAGCTGGTTAGGGTGGCGGGGGGTGAGCTGCTCCCGACCTGGTAAAGCGCTGGGAGCGCTACCCTCTAGTTTGTTGAATATATCGGCAAGCATGGCGATCCTTATACTTGAGCGGCGGACCGCGAGAGGGTAGAGTTAGGGTTTGTTTCTAGAGTCTTTTTTCTGGTCTCACTTTTTACCCTGAGGCGTAGTGTCGCAGTTCGTTCACCTCCATCTTCATACCCAATATAGCTTGCTCGACGGGGCCAATAAACTTCCCGACGTTCTTGAGCACGCCGCGCGTTTAGGACAACCCGCCATAGCAATGACCGATCACGGTAATATGCACGGGGCTGTTGAGTTTTATTCGGAGGCTAAAAAAATAGGCATCAAGCCGCTTATTGGTTGCGAATTGTATGTTACGGCAGGCTCCCGCCACGAACGCACCATGCGTGCTCAGGGCGGATCTAGTACCTGTCACTTAACTGTTCTGGCGGCAAATAAAACTGGTTACCACAACCTCTGCAAGCTCTCTAGTTTGGCCTATAAGGAGGGGTTTTATTTTAAGCCGCGCGTTGATCACGAACTCCTTGAGCGTTACTCCGAGGGCTTAATCATACTGAGCGGTTGTCTGGCTGGAGAGCTCGCTAACGCTACAGAGCTAGACGATTACCGTGCTGCTAAACAGGTAGCTGAGTTCTATCAACGGGTCTTTAAGGATCGCTATTACCTAGAGATTCAACCTCACCAGATTAAAGAGCAACAGAAGCATAATGCGGCTGTGATCGATCTAGCAAAGAGTATGGGTATTCCGTTGGTGGCAACAACCGATTGCCACTACCTTGATAAGGAGGATCACTTCGCGCAGGAGGTGCTGATGTGCATCTCTACCGGCAAGAATATCCAGGACCCTGATCGTCTTCGTCACGAGGGCATTCATCTGCACCTTAAAACCTCAGAAGAGATGCTCGAGGAGTTCGGTGCCATTAGTGAGGTGCCGGAGGCTATTAAAAACACAGCGCTAATCGCTACTCAGTGCGACCTCTCCTTTGATTCAAAGACCTACTTTATGCCGCTCTTTAAGAGCGAGGATACCCGCCCATTAATAGATCTGATGGCAGAGATAGCGCGCGAGGGGCTTAAGAAGCGAGTTGAGCTGCTTTCAACAGCAACGAGTTGGACCTCGGCCCTGGCGCAGGCGTACCGCGACCGCCTTGAAGAAGAGATCGCTCTAATCGGAAAGATGGGCTTTGCGGGATATTTTCTGGTGGTGGCGGACTTTATCGTTTGGGCCAAGGATAGCGCCATACCGGTAGGACCCGGTCGTGGCTCCGTTGCCGGGTCATTGGTAGCGTATGCCATGCGTATTACCGAGGTGGATCCGATCTCGAATAAGTTATTCTTTGAGCGGTTCTTAAATCCAGAACGTGTCAGCATGCCTGATATAGATGTCGATTTCTGCATTAATGGACGCGCGCGCGTGCTTAAGTATGTGGTTGAAAAATACGGTAAAGAGAACGTTGCTCAGATCGTAACCTTCGGAACGCTCAAAGCGAAGGCTGCTATTAAGGACGTTGGTCGCGCATTAGGCATGAGCTATGCAGAGACCGATCGTATCGCACAACTTGTGCCAGCACCGCGCCAGGGTTTTGATTATCCTTTGAGCGAGGCCATTAAGATGGAGCCGCGTCTCGCTGAGTATGCGGCGGGAGAGGGGCAGCAACTAATAGCGCTCGCTAGGAAGCTTGAGGGTCTTACCCGCCACTCATCAACGCACGCGGCTGGTGTTGTAATCGGAGATCGCCCGCTCGATGAGCTTCTTCCGATGATGGTTGATAAGGACGGTAACAACGTTACGCAGTACTCGATGACCTACGTTGAGAAGATCGGTCTAGTAAAGTTCGACTTTCTGGGGCTTAAGACACTGACGGTGCTTCATACTGCGCTTGAAATTATAAAGGGCAGCCGCGGTGTTACACTTGACCTAAATACGTTACCAATTAACGATCAGAGGACCTACTCGTTACTGTGTGGCGGTAATACGACCGGGGTATTCCAACTTGAGTCGAGCGGCATTACGGAGATGGTTATCCGCTTAAAGCCCAGCGGCTTTGATGATGTCGTAGCTATTTTGGCGCTCTATCGACCGGGGCCACTTGATGCCGGCATGGTCGATCGTTACATCGAACGCAAGCACGGACGTGAGCCGATCGTCTATCTACACCCCCTGATGAAGGAGATCTTAGCCGATACTTACGGCGTAATCCTCTATCAGGAGCAGATTATGCAGCTTGCGCGCGTACTCTCCGGGTACTCGCTAGGAGAGGCCGATCTACTCAGAAAGGCGATGGGTAAGAAGGATCCCGAGGAGATGGCGAAACAGGAGTCCCGTTTCGTGGGTGGTGCTGTGGAGCGCGGGATTGATAAGCGCCTGGCGGATGAGATCTTCCAGCAGATGGAGACCTTTGCGCGTTACGGATTTAATAGAAGCCATACGGCGGCCTATGCTTTGATCTCATTTCAGACTGCATACCTCAAGGCGCACTACGGTGTGGAGTTCATGGCAGCGCTGATGACGCACGACATGGATGATAGCGACAAAACTTTCAAGAACTTTAACGAGTGTCGAAAGCAGGGCATCTCGGTGCTCCCCCCTAACGTTAATGAAAGCGCGGCTGGATTCGCAGTGCTGGGGGCCAAGATCCTGTTCGGCCTGGAGGCTATTAAGGGAACTGGGCAGAAGGCCGTAGAGGCGATTCTTGCAGCACGTCAGAGTGGACCCTTTCAGAATCTTGAAGATCTGATCGCGCGTGTCGATCTGCGCCAGGTGAATAAACGGGTCTTTGAGAATATAATTCGTAGCGGTGGTTTAGATTTCAGTAAGACATCGCGGCGTGAGATGTTTGAGCGACTTGAGGAGTTGCTTAAGATCTTCGGCACTCAGAAAGACGTCGATCCGAATCAGATTTCACTCTTTGGCTCAGCCCAATCCCGTCCAACGGTGTCGAAGAGGTTCGTTACTCTGTCAGAGTGGCCGATTAATCAAAAGCTGGCCTATGAGCGCGAGGCGCTCGGGTTTTATATCTCTGGTCATCCACTGGAGAAGTTTAAGGGAGATCTTAAGCGGCTTGGTGCTTTAACGAGTGCGGATGTAAAGGTTACGAAGCTCAAAGATGTAAAGGTGGGCGGGGTAATTACCGCACTCAAGCTCAAGAATACCAAGAAGGGGGACCGCTACGCGACCTTTGCGTTTGAAGACTGGCTCGGCACGGTTGATTCGATCGTTTGGCCCGACACCTATCGGCAGATTCAGAGCCTTATTGTGGCCGATGATCCGGTGCTAATAACTGGACGGGCCGATGTTACAGCGGAGCGTTGTGCTCTAATAGTAGAGAAGATGGAGTCGCTGATAGCGCTACGTGATCGCAACGCAACCCAGGGATTCCTGATGCTTACGGCACTAGATGACATGGAGGCCAGGCTACCCAAGGTGCAATCTCTCTTTCAGCGCCACACCGGCACCTGTCCCATCAAGGTCCGCTTACAGCTAGATGAGGGCGAGGTTTCTATAGTTTTACGGGATAACGCTAGGTTTGTGTGCTGCCCTCCGAAGCGCTATGTGAAGAGGTAGAGCAGATCTTTGGCCGACCGGTACTTAGCTTTATGTAGGGAGCGTATGACGACACCTAGACAATCGTTCCTTCCGCCGTTATGGATACTTAGCTGTGCTACCCTGGTTGGGGTGGTGTGGCTCGCCATCGAGCTGCGCGAGTTATTGGTGCTTCTGGTCGTGGGGTACTTCATCGCCTACGCCATAGATCCGATACTGGCCAGGCTTGAGAGGCGCGGAGTTGCAAGGGTCTATGGCTTTTGGATCGTGCTTGTTGGGCTGCTGGCGATCTTTGCGCTGGTAGGGATTACGGCACTGCCAACCATACTCGATGAATTTCGAAGATTAAGTGAGAACCTTAATCGCTATCTTGAGGTTGGGCATGGGCGGCTCGGGCCATTACTGGAGCGGGCACGTGGGCTACTACCGAGCTGGTTGCGCGAGAGTCATAGCATCGAGGAGCTTCTTGCTACTCTACCTTCTAGTCTGCCATTAGTTAGTGGCGATACCATTAAGAGCATCGGTAACGCCCTTATCGGTACCCTGCTGAGTGGCTACGACAGGGTGTTAACCCTGGTGAACATCGCGCTATTGCCCTTTATCGTATATTATCTAGCAATTGATCTTAGGCGCATCCACGGCTTTATCTTTGGGCTCTTCCCTCTGACTAAGCGCAGAAAGGTTAGCGAGATCTTCACCGAGATCGATATGTACGTTTCGTCGTTCGTGCGCGGACAGGCTATCGTGTGCTCAATACTCTTCGTTCTCTACTCTATCGGGCTTGGCCTAGTGGGGGTTGACCTGTGGTTACTACTCGCCGCTATCTCAGGCTTCGGTAATATTATTCCTTACCTCGGTTTTATTATAGGTATCCTGTTAAGCTCCCTGATGGCGTTGGTTACCTTCGGTGATTTTACGCATGTGTTATGGGTCTGGGGGGTGTATGCAATCGTGCAGGCCTTGGAGGGGACGGTTATTACACCAAGGGTTCTTGGAGAATCACTGGGGCTCTCGCCACTTGTGATTATCCTAGCGCTTTTTGCGGGTGGACAGCTTTTTGGACTGCTCGGGATCTTTCTTGCGGTTCCAACTGCTGCGGCGCTTAGAGTAGTAGTGCGGCACTCCTATATGTGGGCCTTTAATCGCTAGGAGCTATGAGAGTATATGAAGGGTGCCCCGTTAGTTAGAAAACTTGTTGCACTAGCGCTCGAAGAGGACCTCGCGCTGGGCGACGTCACCTCGGAGCTCTCAGTTTCGCGCGATCATCAATCGATCGCGCGCATTATCGCACGACAGCCCTTGGTTGTGTGCGGCATTGAGGTCATCTCTATGATTATAGAGGAGGCTAAGTTCCATGTGACTGTAAATAATCGCTGCCAGGACGGCACACTCGTTCAATCAGAGGTTGTACTGGCGGAACTTTCCGGCTTAACCCGCGAGATCCTCGCAGCAGAGAGAACAGTCCTTAACTTTCTTCAGAGGCTTAGCGGTGTAGCTACGCACACGAGGGACTTCGTTGCCGAAGCGAATGGATTGGTTGTGCTTGATACGAGAAAGACGCTACCCGGCTGGCGGATGCTTGATAAGTATGCGGTTACGGTTGGTGGTGGAAAAAATCACCGTTTTTCACTTGGTGATATGATCCTCGTTAAGAATAATCATATCGATGCTAACTCGCACGGTATGCGTGGAGCTTTGCAGAGGATCCTCGACCAGAAGCCGTTCTATATGCCGTGGGAGGTTGAGGTTCGAAATACAGAGGAGCTACTAGCAGCACTTGATTTTAAGCCAAGTATCATCATGCTCGATAACTTTTCTGATGATG